>WJLY01000292.1 GCA_014728245.1 Candidatus Effluviviaceae Genus IV sp. | reverse complement strand
CTACGGCCGAGATCGTGGAGGGCCTCTCCGAAGGCGAAGTCGTCACGCTCTACGACCCCGAGCTCGAGGACATCGAGATGTCCGAGGACGAGGAGCGCCGGGCGAGGATGTCGAGACGGGGCAGGAGGGGCTAGCGATGCTCATCGAGACCCGCGACCTCACGAAGAGCTACGATCTGGGCGCCGTCCAGGTGGACGCGCTTCGCGGCGTGACGTTCGGCATCGACGAGGGGGAGTACGTCGCGATCATGGGCCCCTCGGGCTCCGGCAAGTCGACTCTCATGCACATACTGGGCTGCCTCGACACTCCGACGTCCGGCAGATACAGCCTCGACGGCAGCGAGGTGAGCGGTCTCAAGCCCCGCGAACTTGCCCGGATCCGCAACAAGAAGATCGGATTCGTCTTCCAGAACTTCAACCTCCTCCCCCGCATCGACCTGGTCTCGAACGTCGCGCTTCCCCTCGTCTACCACGGATCGATCTCGCGCTCCGAGCGGTTCGACAGGTCGAAGAAGTTACTCGACTCGCTGGGCCTCGGGCACAGGCTCGGCCACAGGCCGAACGAGCTCTCGGGCGGCGAGCGCCAGCGCGCTGCCATAGCCCGGGCGCTCGTCAACGAGCCGGCGATCCTGCTCGCTGACGAGCCGACGGGCAATCTCGATCAGAGAACCGGGAGAGAGATCATGACGATATTGGGCGATCTTCACTCCGGCGGCAGGACGATCGTGATCGTGACGCACGATGCCGGCATAGCGGAGCAGGCGCGACGCACGGTGCATATAGAGGACGGCCGGGTGGCCCGGGAGACTGTGGTTTGAACATCCTCGAGAGCCTGCAGGCCGGCTTCCGCGACATGGCGTCCCACAAGGGACGAGCAACCATAACCATGATAGGCGTCGTGCTGGGCGTGGCCTCTGTCGTAGCCGTGCTCGCCCTTATGCGAGGCGGCGAGGAGCAATCGCTCGCCTTCTGGGAGGAGCTGGGCGGCCTGCGGGAGCTCCGGATCACCAATACCCGCATCGACCGGCTCATGATGAGCGCGGCGGAGAAGGCGTCCGAGAGGCTCACTTACCGCGACGCGATCGCCATCCGGGAGGAGTGCCCGAGCGTCTCCTACGTCGACCCGGAGATAACGCGCTGGCTGAACGTGTCGTACGGCGATCTCACGTACCGCATGAAGGTGCTGGGCACCACCGGCCACTACCCCTACGCGGACGACATGCCGGTCGAAGAAGGCCGATTCCTCTGCGACAAGGACGTAGAGACGCACGCCAACGTCGTCGCCATGGGCCCGACGTTCAAGGAGGATCTCTTCGGCGAAGAGGAGGCGATCGGGAAGACGATCCTGATCGAGGGCGTGCCCTTCCGCGTCATAGGCGTGATGGAGCGCAAGGAGTTCTACTTCGAGGGAGACGGGCCGGGCAATGATCGCAACGTCCTCGAGTGGTTCAACCGCTCGCACTACATACCGATATCCACGATGGTCAAACGATTCAGCATCACGGACCGGCTCGACGGTCTCGAGGTGGCAGCCAGGACGGTCGAGGACGTGCCGGCGCTCACCGAGCAGGTACGGACGGTACTGACGAGGCGGCACGGTGTCGAGGACTTCAACATCGACGCCAAGACGGACCGAATCGAGCAACAGGCGGAGCAGATGGTCTTCTTCAACATCGTCTTCTGGGCGATAGCTTTCGTCTCGCTCTTCGTGGGGGGCGTGGTCATCGCCAACATCATGCTTGCCTCGATCACGGAGAGGGTCCGCGAGATAGGCGTCAGGAAGGCGATCGGCGGAAGCGACAGGGACGTCTTCCTGCAGTTTCTGGTGGAGGCAATCGTCGTCACGGTGCTCGGCGGGGCGGTCGGGCTCCTCCTGGGGATTGGCATGGTCGGAGCCATCGACCGCTTCCTTGACATGCCCACGGCTGTGGCGCCTTCGATACTGCTAGTGGCTTTCCTCTGCGCCGTGGGCGTCGGGCTGGTGTTCGGGATCTTCCCCGCGATACGGGCGGCGCGTCTGAGTCCGGTGGAAGCGCTCAGATACGAGTAGGCCGCGACGGCCGCGAAGGAGAACGAGAGTGAACGTGTTCGAGAGCATAGCGAGCGGCATGCGGTCGATATGGTCGCACAAGCTCCGCTCAGCGCTCACGCTGTTCGGCATCGTGGTCGGTGTCGCGGCGGTCGTCGCGATGTTCTCGTTCGTCGGCGGGATCTCGAAGCGAATCATGGAGGACTTCGAGCAGCTCGGGTTCGACAACGTCTTCTTCGTATCGGACAGGCAGCCCGACAACCCCCGGGGCCTGGCGTCTCTGAAGGTCTCGAAGGGCCTTACTCTGCAGGACACCGAAGTGCTGCGCGAAGAGATACCCGAGATCGAGTGGCTGTGCCCCACAGTGGCGACGCGCATCGTGGGACGCGCGGGAAACCAGGCAAGGCACTTCCCGGTCTTCGGGGCGACGCCCGACGGCTTTCCCATACTCAAGCTCGAGCTGGGCGCCGGCCGGTTGATCAACTGGCTCGACGTCGAGAATCACGCGCGGGTCGCCGTGCTGGGCGAGATAGCCAAGGAGGACCTCTTCGGCGACCGGAACGCCGTCGGCGAGCAGATGCTCATAGGCAAGGAGAGTTTCACGATCGTGGGCATCCTCCGGATGAAGGAGTTCAGCCGGATGTTCGGCGGCACCGGCCAGGAAGAGAACCACGAGAGGGTCTACATACCCATAACGTCGGGCATACACTACTTCAAGGGCTCGAAGAGCATCGACTACTTCGCCGTACGCATCCGGGACGGCTCGGACATCGGCGCCGTCTACGAACGTATTCACCAGACGCTCCTGCGCGAGCACAGGGGTATCGAGGACTTCTACATTGAGAACATCGCCGAGCAGATAGCCGAGGCCAAGAGCGGCGTCGAGAGGATCACTCAGACCTGGCACACGATACTCTCGAGCATCGCGACTGTATCCCTCCTGGTGGGCGGCATCGGGCTCTTGTCGGTGCTCATCATCTCCGTCAATGAGAGGCTCAGGGAGATCGGGATCCGCAAGGCGGTGGGCGCCGAAGACAGAGCCATATTCCAGCAGTTCATCATAGAGTCGGTGACGATCAGCCTTTTCGGCGGGCTGGTCGGGCTCGGAGTCGGAGCGGGGCTGTGCAAGCTCATAACGTTCGGCGCCGCCCAGATGGGCCAGGACTTCGTGATACCGGTGTCGGGAGCGGGCTCCGTGCTTGGGGTCTCGTTCGCCGTCGCCGTGGGCGTCATCTTCGGCCTCTACCCGGCCTACAAGGCTTCCCGCCTCGACCCCATCGACGCGATCTCCCGCTACGCCTAGCCCGCACCTATTCCGGCCGGTCGAGCCTTCCGCGCCCCCGCTCTCGCCGCATCGCACGGTCGACCGGACCCGGCCGGCGCGACTCTCCCCGCCGCAACCGGCGATCGCCACAACGCTTTTGCCCATCGCATCCGAGTAGTGCTATCCTCTGGTCACAAGGTCGACAAGCCACGCAAGGGAGGATTCCGTGTTCGAGAGCATTGCAGAGGACTCCACCTCGGGAGCGTCCAGCCTCGCAATCCGGGCCGCCGAGGAGCTCTCGGGGGCCGCCGGTTCCTTCGCCTCGAGCGACCCGGGATCGTTCTGGGACGACTTGACCGCCGCCTGCTCCGAGCTCCTGGCGGCCGGAAGGGACATGGCTCCCGTCGTCAATCTCGTCGGGAACGTGCTCTCCGGCGCGGAGAGGATGGTGCTCTCCGGCGCGGCGCCCGACACCGTCCTCCACGCCGTGCAGCTCGAATGCCAGCGGATCACGGAGTTCGGCGAAGAGCGACTGCGGGACGTGGGAGAGAACGGCGCGGGGTTCATCGACGAAGGCTCCGTCGTGTACACGACGAGCGACAGCGGCAGCGTGAGGGCGGTGCTGGAGTCGGCCGCTCGCGCCGGCAGGCGCTTCGAGGTCGTCCTCTCCGAGTCGCGGCCCGCGCTGGAGGGGCTCGGCCTGGCGAGGTTCGCCTCGGAGCTTCGCGTTCAGACGACCCTCGTGGCCGACGCGGCCCTGCCGGGGCTCGTCGAGGCCGGGGGGCTCGTGCTGCTGGGAGCGGACAGCGTGTCGGAGGGGAGCTTCGTCAACAAGATAGGGTCGTACGCGCTGGCGCTCGCCGCGCGCGAAGCCGACGTGCGGTGTTGCGTCTCCGCCACCACCGACAAGCTGCTGCCGGGGCCACTCCGCGGCGATCCGACGAGACCCCGCGACGGCTCGGAGCTTCTGGAGAAACCGCCGGAGAGGGTGCGACCGCTCAACCGGTATCTCGAAGAGGTTCCCAACTCGCTCTTGCGAACGCTGGTCACCGAAGACGGCCCGGTCGCTCCTGAGGAGATCCCCGGACTGCTGAAGGAACGGCCCGTGTCTCCCGCGCTTCTTCAGCTGCTCTACCCCCGCGAGAGCGCCGGGTCGGCCGGGTGACGCCGCATCACTGCCCGCCGCCCCGCCATCGGTGCGCCCCCGGACCTCACGGCCAGCCCGGGGCCTGAGCCTGGGCGGGGCAAGCGATTCGGGTGGACAGCCCGGCTTCACGCGCGATAAACTGAAGTTTCTGATGGTGATCTCGGCCGAGGTCCCTCCGCCGGCGTACGCGCCCCGAGTCCGCGCCGCGGGGGCAAAGGCAGCAACAGCTCGGGGCACTTCAGGTCTCACGACGGAGGTTCGAGCAACATGCCGACAGGAGCCGACGCCCGGACCGTGACTCCGGACACGGTGCACGAGACGATCGGATCTCACATGCTCGCCGACGGATTCGACATCGTCCTGGACCTCGACAAGAGCGAGGGGTCGTACCTGTTCGACTCGAGGAGCCGGCAGCGTTACCTGGATCTGTTCACGTGCTTCGCCTCGTCCCCAATCGGATTCAACCACCCGAAGATGCGCGATCCCGAGTTCGTCAGGATGCTGGGCAGGGTCGCGGTCAACAAGCCGTCCAACTCCGACCTCTACACGGTCGAGTTGGCGGAGTTCGTCGACGCCTTCGCCAGACTGGCCGCTCCTCCCGAGCTGCCCCACCTCTTCTTCGTGAGCGGCGGGACGCTTGCGGTCGAGAACGCCCTGAAGGCGGCTTTCGACTGGAAGGTGAGGAAGAACATCCAGAAGGGCGTGAACAGCGCCGACGCCCCCGAGCGCGAGCTCAAGGGAACGCAGGTGATCCACTTCGAGCAGGCCTTCCACGGAAGATCGGGCTACACCCTGCCGCTCACCAACACGTTCGATCCGAGGAAGACCAAGTACTTCCCGAAGTTCGACTGGCCCAGGGTCCCGAACCCGAAGATCCGCTTTCCTCTGGACGATGAGAGCCTCGAGGACGTCAAGATCAGAGAGAGGCAATCGCTCGAGGCCGTCAGGAAGGCCCTCAGCGACAACCCCGACGACGTCGCCGCGATCATCATCGAGCCGATACAGGGAGAGGGCGGCGACAACCATTTCCGCCCGGAGTTCCTTCAGGGCCTGCGGTCGATCGCCGACGAGAACGACGTCATTCTCGTCTTCGATGAGATCCAGTGCGGGATGGGCCTCACCGGAACGATGTGGGCGTTCCAGCAGATGGGCGTCGTCCCCGACATAGCGGCGTTCGGCAAGAAGGCCCAGGTGTGCGGGATCATGGCGTCAGACAGGATGCTCGAGGTCGAGGGCAACGTCTTCCAGGAGTCATCGAGGATCAACTCGACGTGGGGCGGCAATCTGGTCGACATGGTCCGCTGCAGACGTTACCTCGAGATCATGCACGAGGAAGACATGCTGTCGAACGCGGCCGAGATGGGCAAGCGGTTGCTCTCCGGCCTGGAGAGCGCCGCCGCCGCGTCGGGCGGGCGGCTCTCCAACGTCCGCGGGAGAGGTCTCATGTGCGCGTTCGATCTTGCAACGACGGACGACCGGGCCGACTTTCTGCACGACCTGAGGGAGCAGGGCGTCCTCGCGCTGCCCTGCGGCGAGAAGACCGTCAGGTTCAGGCCTCCGCTCAACATCTCCGAGGGCGAGGTCGACGCCGCGCTGGCGGCGATAGGCAAGGCGTCCGGCTAGCCGACCCATCTGGAAGAGTTGATCGCGGCGCTCCTCTCGAAGATGTCAGGTCGAGAGGAGCGCTCGATCATTCTCACCGACGCGCGCTGGCTCCTGAACCCCGCGGCGTGGAACATCTCCAGCGCCTCCGGATAGCGTGCCGACACGCCTGCCACCACGCCGGACGCTCCCGCGGCTCGGGCGCCCGCGAAAACGCAGCCGAGGAGCCTGTCGAGAACGAGCCTCCGGTTACACTCCCGCCTCAGGGCCAGTACGTGAAGGTAGCCTCTGCGGAACCTGTCGTCCGTGCGGAACGGGGCCGTCCTGAGCACCGCTACGCCTTCCACGTCTTCTCCGTCCATGCAGAGGTACGTGTCCCCTAACTCGTGCCTCTCTATAGCGCGGACCTCGGGCGTGTAGTCGAGACCCGGGAGTATCTCGTCGCCTATCGCCTTGATCTGGTGCTCGAGGCGCGGCTTCGTCTCCGCGTCGAGCGAGCTCCATGCAGCAACGTCCGGGTCATCAGCCTTAGCGCGACAGGCGCCCTCTCGATCACCGCTCTTCCCCGCCGGCGCCGACTTCCGCTCCAGATGGTATTCCATGATGACGGTCGGGTAACCGAGCGCGAATCCCGACTTCGCGTACATGCCGATATTGGCCCCGCTCTCGGGCATGGTCTCGAGACCGATGATCGAGGCCGTCCGGCCAAGGTGCTCGACCGTGCACGCCACGAGCGCCTTGCCGATGCCGAGACCCTGGAACTGGGTCGGCACGCCGAAAGTGCCGAACCAGCCGACGCTGCCCCAGCTTCGGGCCAGTATGAAGCCGACGATCGCCCCGTCCGCCGCAACGGCCACGCGGTTTCCGTCCGGGTCGATCGACGTCGCGTACTTGAGCTCCTCGATCGTCCGCTCGGGCAGCGGCTCGGGGTCTCTGCGGTGGACTCGGTACCAGTCGGTGAACACGCCGGCCTCGACCTCGGCCACCGACGCCAGGTCGGATTCGGCCATCCTGCGGATCGTGAACTCCGTCGTCATCGGTCGTGTCCGTGGTCCTCGTGCCCGGCGTCGTGGCTCCCGTGATCGTGCCCCTCGCGCCCGGCGTCGTGGCTCCCGTCCCCGCCGTGATCGTGCCCCTCGCGCCCGGCGTCGTGCTCATGCCCTTTCAGCAAGCCGCCGGCGCGGCTCGCGGTGCGCGAGCCCATCCTGAGGGCGGAGACCGCTTCGTCCTCTCCGACGACGAACTCGACGGGCAGTACGCGGGCGAAGGCGAGGTGGTAGCCGACGAACTCCGTCTCGGAGACCGGGGCCATGGGTATGGATATGTCGAAACCGCGCTGGTCGATCCCGACCAGGCGTCCGCCCCTCCACCAGAAGCTCATGCGGTGGCTTTCGCCCTCTGTGTTCCTTACCTTCATCCCCGTGATGGCCATTCCGTCGTCGCCGACGGGAACCGTGCCGAGCGATATCGACGCGGTGAGGGGCGCGCCCGAGCGCTGCGCGAAGCTCTTGAGCTCGCTCACAAGGAGGGTCTGGACCCTGCGGGCCGTCGCCTCGTCTCCCAGCTCCTCGATGAAGCTCGTGGTCCGCCCGGAGACCGCGGCAGCGATGAGCCTTCCGGCCTTAGCGTTCAGGTCGTCGAACGTGTCGGGGTCGGCGTCCGGCTGGAAGAGCGCGTTGACGGCGTCCTGATCGTACGTGACGAGCTTGAGCATGTCCTTTTCCCTCATGACGCCGAGGCTGCCCCCGCTCGGAAGCCGGTAGCTCCCGACCGCCCTGTCCAGCTCTTCGTCCTCGAGCTCGATTCCCCGCGGCGGCACGCTGATCTCGTCGCCAAAGGTCAGTTTCTCGACTTCCTCCCTCACCACCTCAAACATCGGAACGCCGCGGTACGACCGGTTGGAGAGGAGGATTACGACCACGTCCTCGTCCATGAACCAGCGGAACTCCGCGTTCGCTCCTAGCATGCTCGCTCCGTCGTGCTGGACCACGGTCCCCTTCGGCGACTCGAATACGTCCCAGCCGTACGCGTAGTCGTCGAGAAACGGCGTCCACAGCTTCTCCTTCGCGGAGGCGTCCAGGACCTCCTCGCCCTTGAGCGCCTCGTACCAGAGGAACATGTCATGAAGGGTCGACATCATTCCCCCGTTGCCTATCAGATTCCAGTACGGATACGAGCGGTCGAGCAGCGTTCCGTTCGCCGTCTCTTCGTCATAGAGAGTCGCCAGCCGGGCCTCGTCCCAGTCCGGGATCGAGTAGCCCGTGTGCATCATCTCCGCCGGCTCGAAGAGCTTGTCGTGCATGTACTCCTCATAGGAAGCGCCCGAGGCGAGCTCCACGACCGCCGCGAGCAGCGTGTAGCCCGCGTTCGAGTACGACGTGCGGCTCCCGGGGTCGAACAGGAGCGGCGCCTCGAGAATCCTCCCCACGGCCTCGTCGCGGTCTATCTCCTCGAAGTCCCGCCCGACAGAGCCGGCGATCCCCGCGGTGTGCGTGAGGAGATGGTGAAGCGTGATCTCGCCCTTGTCCTCGGGCACGTCGTCGAAGAACTCCGTCAGCGGATCTTCCGTCGAGAGGATCCCCTCCATCTCGAGCCTGAGTATCGCCGCGGCGGTGAACTGCTTGGTCAGAGAGCAGATCGGGAAGACCGTGATCGGCGTGTTGGGACGACCTTCGTCGTCGTCCGCGAGCCCGTAACCCTTCCTGACCAGCGGCTCGCCTTCACGCGCGACCAGCAGCACGCCGGTGAAGCCGTACCTTTCGACCGCCGAGGCGTACTCATCGACCGCCTCCCCCGTTTCGCCTGAGACGATCTCCCGGGCGGAACCCTCCGACTCACCGGTCGCTCCGCCGCAGCCGGCGGCGACCAGGAAACCAATGAACATGAAAAAGGCCAGAAGCCCGGCGGGTCTCAAGAGTCTCTTCGCGATCTCCTGCATCTCCGTCCTCCCGTGGTTGACGCAGCTTGAGTTCGTAATCGCCTGCAGATTGAGCTCGCGATCCCCTTCAGCTTGAGTTGGTGATCGCCTTCAGCTTGAGTTCGTAGTCGCCTTCATATCGAGTTCGCGATTCCCGTCAGACCGGGGTTCCCGATCCCCCACTTCCGAAGCGCCGACCGTCATGGTCAGTCATCGTGCGAGCAGTGTTCCTTGAGGTACCGCACGAGCCCGGCCGTCCATTCCCTCATGTTCCTCCTGAATCTCGGATCCTCGCGCGCCCTCGCGCGCACCCAGAGAAGGAGAGAAACGCAGCGGGCGCACATGAACGTCTCCAGATAAGGGTCGATCCCGGCGGGCAGGTCGCGCACCTCCGCGTAGCCCTCGAGCAGCGCGTCGCGCCAGATCTCCCAATCGTCCTTGCTCCTGTGATCGAAGAGCGCCACGGCCATGTCGTAGAGCCAGTGGCCGTCGCCGCAGTCATCGAAGTCTATCGCCCTCGCCTCACCGCGTCCGAAGATGACGTTCCCCAGGTGGAGATCCGCGTGTATGAGACCGAACGCTTCCTCTCCCTCTCCCAGCTGCTCGATAGCGTCAGCGGTCTCTCTGGCGGCGGGCTCGCAGAGTTTCCTCGCGGTCTTGGGCAGGTCGTCCCACACCCAGGAGTCGTCGGTGCCCGCCGTGCCCCCGGTCTCGAAGAGGCCGTACCAATCCCACCGTCCCCGGACGAAGCCCTCCGGGCGGTCCCATGTGGACGAGTGATCATGTAGACGCGCCATCATCCGTCCCACCATACGGAGGTGTCCGGGACTCGCGGTCTCCTCCGTCCTCGTGCTTCCGCGCATCCATCTGAGCAGCGTGCAGACTCTGCCGTCCGGCACTCCCTCATCTTCCGCGTACACCGTCAGGCTCCCGTCTCGGGCGAAGACCGGGTCGGGCACGTGCAGGTCGAGGTCGCGCCGGAGCGCGATCAGCCACTCCATCTCAGACCTGATCGCTTGCACGGTGTGGTAACCCGGCCTGTGGAGCCTGAGAAGATACCTGCCGGGCACGTAGGGCGCTCCCGGACCGCCCCTGCCCCTCGGTTTGGAGGCGCGAACGTCGAAGGTCACGTTCTCGGCGCGGCGGATGTGCTTCATGGCCCGCGGCCTGACGTCGTACCTGTCGAGCTCCGTAGCGCCCAGCGCCCTCAGTCTGTCTATTCGCCCGCGCTCTGTCAACTCATCGAAGTGTCTCAAGAGGGCTCCGCCTTTCCCGTCCGCTGCTCGCGCTTCACGACGGCGATCGCTATGTCGTCGGACCTCGGGGCTCCGCCCATGAACTCCTGCACCGCCTCGAAGATGGCGACACGGAGGTCGAGGGCCGAGCGGTCCCTGTTGGCCACCGCCACTCTGACCAACCTCTCTTCTCCGAAGAACTCCTCGCTCGCGTTCTGGGCCTCCGTCACGCCGTCGGTGAAGAGCACGACCGCCTCGTTAGGTTCGATCGATACGTCCCCCGCCTCCCAGCTCGCGTCCTTCAGCATTCCGAGGGGCACACCGGTTCCCCGGAGCTCTGTGACCTCCTTCGATCCGGAGTCATGAAGGAGATACGGGGGATTGTGGCCTGCGTTGGCGTACCTGAACGTACCTTTGTCGGGATCGAGCACGCCGTAGAAGACGGTGACGAAGAGGTCATCGTCTGTGTCTTCCAGGATCCGCCGGTTCGCCGCGGTCAGAACGGCGTCGGGGCTGTCCGGGTGCTCGAACGCGAACGTCCGGATCAGCGTCCTGGTCAGCGCCATGTAGAGCGCGGCCGGAACGCCCTTGCCCGACACGTCGGCGACCAGGAAACCCCACCGTCCCTGGCGCAGCGGGACTATGTCGATGAAGTCTCCCGACGCCTCGCGGGCCGAGTCGATTATCGCCCTGACCTGCCATCCAGGGATGTCTGGCGCCCTCCGCGGCATGAAGCTGGCCTGGATCTCCGCGGCCACCTCAAGCTCCTGTTCCACTCTTTCGTGCTCCAGGAGCCTCGAGTGGAGGCTCGCGGCCTCGAGGGCCGAGGCTATCTGCCCGGCCAGGGACTGGGCCGCGGGCAGCATCTCGGCGGCGCGCTCCGGGTTCTGCCTCCTCCGTATCGACACGCCGCCTATCGTCTCGCCCCCGTCGGTCTCCGTGATCGGCACCATCAGTATCGCCGCGCTAGTGCGCCTCTCTCCCCAGGGAAGGTCCTCGCGGGGTCCGAAGACGCGGGGCCTCTTCTGTTGAGCGAGCCACTCCCAGGCCTCGTCCGGCACGGCCCTGTCCCTGTACTGCCGGCTGACCACCACCTGATCGGGGAAGACCCGTATCTCGAGCTGGCACAGCGCGAACATCGTTACCGCGTGCCGCTCGAGTATCTCGACCAGGCGCGAGGCGCTCGGATGGGTCTGGATGAGGTCTCTGCTAAGGCTCTCCAGCCTCTCGAGCTCCCTCGAGCGGTGCTGCGCGTGCTCCACGGCCCTGCTCAGCGCGTGCGCGAGAATGCTCGCAAGCACCGCTCCGGCCACCAGGAAGAGCGACGCCCACAGCCCGTCCTGTATGTATATACCCGCGGCCAGCACGCCGAACGGCTCGACCATGAGCGGCCACGAAGATGAACTCGCCCAGAACCTCAGCATCGGCCTGCGGCCCTGTGAGCCGAACTCGAAGACCGGCGACCTCGCGAAATACACGAAGAAGGGCGCGCTCAGAATGGAAGAGAAGGCGACCTTCGCCAGCGTGGCGTAAAAGGCCGGACGCACTACGCTGAGCCACAGGCCGGGCAAGGGTATGACGCCTCCCCACAGCCTGTAGAGCGCCAGGGCGCCGAGCGGAGGCAACGTGTCCTCGGCAACGCTCATCGAGAGCTCGCGGAGCACCTGCCACCGCGAGAAGGTGTCGTCGGCCCGTATTCCCTGCCGGAGCGCGCTCGCGAATCTCCAGACGACCACGAGCCAAAGCGCCGTCGCGCCGAAGACCAGGGCGGCGGCCCAGACGAGGACGCGCTCGAGAGTGCCGCCGAAGCCGCCGAACGTGCCTTCCTTGACCTCGACGAAGAACTGGAAGTCGAGCTTCCTGAACGCGTAGACGAGGACCAGCATGCCCAGGAAGACGGGCCACTCGCGGAGCGCGACGTCCGGGACCGTCACCCTTCCCAGCCAGACGATCCCGATGAGCGCCAGGGGAACCGTGTAGGCGAACCCGAGGACGTCGCCCACGGCCACGGCGCGGGCATCGTCGGGCAGGCTCTCAAGGTCGGGCCTCAAGAGCTCTGCGAATCTGTGCATGCGACCTTCCATTACCCCTGAACTCGTCCTTCCTCGAAGCCCTCCCCGCGGTGGCGCCGGTCCGGCCCGCGCCCCGCGACCCGATGGGCCGCTCGCCTCCCTTCGCCCCTTCCGCTTGCCGCCGACCCGCCCATGCCGCGTGCGCTCCTCAGATCTCCTCGCTCCTCCGGCCCATCGGCCGCACCGTTCCGGAGCCGCTGACCCGCTGCTCGACCTTCGGGTCGCCGTAGTACGAGACCTCTCCTGAGCCGCTCACGCCTATGTCGAGACTGGCCTCGGCCCACACGGTGACGTCTCCGGACCCGGATACCGCGACGGCCGCGGTTTCAGTTCTGAGCGCTCCGGCCTCGTACGAACCCGAGCCGCTCACGGCCACGGACTGCACTCTGGCGCTCCCTCCGACCGTGACGTCGCCGGAACCGGAGATCGCGACATCGATCTCGTCCGCCTCGAGCGACTCTATCGCGACGTCGCCGGAGCCGCTCAGGGCTATGCCCATCTCAACACACGCCAGCGTATCCGCGCGCACCGCCCCGCTGCCCCTGACCGCAATACCGCCGAGGTCGCGCACCGCAAGCTCGTAGCGGATCGGGGCGGTCGGTCTGAAGTCCCTCCCGGCGCACGTCTCCGACTCGCGTATCTCCAGCCGCCCCTCACTCACCACGGTGGCGATGTACGGCAGCAGGTTGTCGTCCGCGGTGACCATGAGCGACTCCTCATCCGCCTGTCTCACGTGCAGTTCTCCCTGGAGCGACAGGGAGACGGCGTTCACACCTTCGATGTCCCGGGTCTCAGTGACCACGTTACCCGACCCCTCGAGCGGCGGCGCGTTGCAGCCCGCGGCCGCCGCCGCCATCGATATCGCGCACACCATGAGCGTCCGTCTCATGAACCGCCCTCCTTCTCCTGACCGTTGCACGGCGCGTCCTCGCCCTCGCGGACGCACGTTATTCTGCCCGCGCCGGTGACTCGCCTGAACACGGTGGCCTCCCCGTAACAGACGACGTCACCCGCTCCGCTTATCGCGGCGTCGAGAGTGTCCGAAGCGTTAACCAGAACGTCTCCGGCTCCCGACAGCACGATCTTCGCTCTGTAGCTTGCCAGCTTCCGGGCGTCGTATGTGCCTGCGCCGGACAGCGTGACCTCCTGCGACTCACACCTGCCTTCGATCTGGCACTTGCATTCGCCGCTCAGGATCACGTCCAGCTCGCTGGCCTCAAGCTCGTCGATGCTAACGCGCCCCGTCCCGGATACCTTGAGCTCCAGCCGTCCGGCCGCAAGCTTTCGGGCGTTGATCGTCCCGGCCCCGGACAGCGTCAGGCCGGAGATGTCCTTCATGGTAACGTCGAAGACAATACCGTCGCACTTGAGGCTCCTGAGCCAGCTTCCCTTGGCCAGTCCGAGCCTCAGCACGCCGTCGCGTACCTCCGACGTCACTCTGCCCATTATCTCGGGATCAGCCTCTATCGACAGCCGTTCCTCCGAGCCCAACTCGACGTTGAGCGCTCCGGTCCCGCCCAGCTCGACGCGCGAGAATCCGGATACGTCTCTTCTCTCCCGCTCGACTCTGCATTCTTCCATCTCTACCACCTCCAGCCGCGCCGGCCCGGCCGGGAACCCTCAGTCGGCCTTGTCCAACACTACCCGAGCGAGCAGCTCGGGGCTCACGTTCCCGCCACACACTATGATAACGGCGCGCGACTCACGGTTGAGTCCCGCCGCGCGGGCGAACTCCACGAGTCCCGCCACGGCCACACCTGCGGCTCCCTCGATCACCATGTCGTGGTGACGGTAGACGATCCGCACGGCATCCAGTATCCGGTCCTCCGATACGACGGCCCAGTCGTCCACATACCGCCTGCACAGGTCGAACGTGATCGCCCCCTCCTCGACGTTGCCCGCGGAGGAGCCGGAGAGCGTCGGAAGCACCGGCGTGGTTATGATCAGTCCGGCGCGAACGGATTCGTACATCGTGGGCGAGTTGGCCGGGACACAACCGAGGGCCAGGCCGTCGTAACCGCCGTCCTTGAGAGCGCCGGCCACGCCGGCCAGGAGCCCGCCGCCTCCGACGGTGGCCGCGACCAGGTCGGCGCGCGGGCACTGGCGCGCTAGTTCGAGCCCGATCGTCCCCTGGCCGGCGACTACTTCGATGTCGTTATAGGGCGATACGTAGACCCTCCCGGTCCTCGCGGCCCTGTCCCTGGCGAAGGCCTCGGCCTCCGCGCACTCGGCCCCCCGGACCGACACCGCGGCCCCCAGCCCCCTGAGCGCGTCGGCGCGCCACGCCGATACGGTCTCCGGAACAACGACCTCGGCGCTCATTCCCAGCTCGCGTGCCGCGTGTGCGGTCGCGAGCCCGTGGTTGCCGGTCGACGCGGTGATCACCCCGCGTTCCCGCTCCGAGTCCGTCATCGACGTCAGCTTCGAGAGCGCGCCCCGCAGCTTGAACGAGCCCGTCTCCTGGAAGTTCTCGAGCTTCAGGCTGACGTCGATGCCGGCTAGGTCCGATAGCGCCGGCGATGGCTCGAGCGGCGTCTCCCGAACGTGCCCTCTTATCCGGCACTCCGCCCGCGCGGCCAGCTCATGAAGATCGAAAGCGGTCTCCCGCACTGTCTGGCGCCTCCCGGTAGGGGTGACTTCGACGCTCCGAGCGAGTCCCGGAGATCCGGCTACCCGCGCTCGTAGATCTCGATGGCCTCAGGGAGGTCCTGGCGTATCCCCTCTATTCTCGAGGAAGGATGCGGGTGCGTCGAGAGAAACTCCGGCGGCCGCGGCCCGCCCGCTTCCGACATCCTCTCCCAGAGCGGCACCGCCTCTCTCGGGTCGTAGCCCGCAGACGCCATGAGCAGCAGGCCGATGCGGTCGGCCTCGGACTCCTGAGCTCTGCTGTACGGGAGGAGGACACCGACGTTGGCGCCCACTCCGTAGGCGAGCATGAGGAGTTCCCGAGTGCGATCGGGCTCGTCCTCGATCGCGCTCGCGAGCGCCCGCCCGCCCAGCTCCGCAAGCAGCAGCTGGCTCATTCTCTCGCCGCTGTGGTTGGCCACGGCATGAGCGACCTCGTGGGCCACGACTACGGCCAGGCCGGCGTCGTCCCTCGCTATCGGAATGAGGCCCGTGTACACCGCAATCCGCCCGCCCGGCATACAGAACGCGTTGACCGTGTCGTCCTCCTCGATCAGCGCGAACTCCCAGTCGAAGTACCTGAGCTCCTCCTCGAGACCCTCTTCCCGGAGGAAGCTCTCGGTCGCCTCGGCCACGCGCCGCCCGACCCGATCGAGACTCCGGGCCGCGTCCCCCTCGGTCACAACCGTCGCGCCGCGCAGGAGCTCGTCGTAGTTGTCGGCCGCCACCGATACGAGGTCAGCCTGCGGCACCAGATTCAGCTGCTGGCGTCCGGTTACCGGCACGGTCGTGCACGCCGCCGCCGCGAGAGAGGCCGCCACGATGAGCGCGATCTTCCGGAGCGTCGATCTTCCCATCTCTGACATCCGTCCTCCCCGGGCGGCGTCGCGCCCAACGGACCTGCACCACTCGCCGTCGATCTCTGTTCCCACGTGGTTGCCGCGCCTCGCGCGCCGCGGAGGGGCAGCGCTCGTCAACTCCCCTCCTCTCCTCCGTCGCGCGTCACTTCGAAACCTCTGCGCCGAAGCGGCCCGAGGAGGTTCTCGGCTGCGGCGTGCCACTGACCCCACTTGCGGCACATGTGCTCCGTCCAGCTGTAGTCATCGAAGTCGAAGGTCTCCTCGCGTTCGCCCTCGAGTTCCACCATGTAGTCCGCGCGGCGGTAGTAGTCCTGAGCCAGGTATCCCTCGTCCATGACGCGCATGGCCTCGCGCACGTCCTCCTCTTCGAGCTCCGGGTAGGAGTCCTCGAAGAGCGAGAACGAGAGAGGATAGCGAGGTCGAGGCGGAGGGTCCTCGGCGGGGTAGCCGACGGCGAGCTGCACCACCGGGAAGACGCGCTCGGGCAGGGAGTAATCCTCGGCGATCCTGTCGGCGGCGAAGGGCGCCATGCCCAGGTAGCAGCTCCCGAGGCCCAGGCTCTCGGCGGCCACTACCAGATTCTCGGCCATATAGCACGCGTCCTGGACGCCGAAGAGCAACATCGCGGCGTCGCTCGTCTTCATCTTCCAGCCTCTGGCGCGCATTATGAGCTCGAGCCTGTGGCAGTCGACGCAGACGGTGAACAGAAGCGGCGCCGAAAAGGGGTTCTTCTCGCTATCGCGCGACAGGAGGAGCGACCCCAGCTGAGCCGCGAAAGGCGCCTGGAAGGCCGCCCTGGCCAGCGACTCCAGCGTGTCTTCATCCACCTGCCGGTCCTCGTACTTCCGGATCGACTTGCGGTTGAGCAGAAGCTCGATCGTGTCGTTTGTCTTCATCGTTCTCCTCTTGTCGCTGCGACTCCCGGATCGCGCTGCAGCTCGGTCGCGTCGCGGCGCTCGCCGTTCAGGTCGTGTCGGAGCGGCGCTCCGGGACGCGCCGCAGCTCGGCCAGGTCAGTTGCCTCCGTCGTTCACGTCGTGCCGCCGCGCCCCGCGCGGCGGTTCCAGCGGACGACCGGCCGCGCCGGGTCGTCGTTCATGAACACGACGTCCGCGTGCTCCCGCGGCCTGTCGCGCTCCAGATACATCCGTTCACCGGGTATGTACCGCTTCTCGTAGCGCTCTCTGACGGCCTCTTCGGTTCCGAACAGCTCCAGGTCGCGCGTGAGCGCTCTCTGCAGCGTGACGTCGAAGCCGGCCTCGACGAACACGCTGTAGTCCCACCACGACCGCATCTCGGGCCTGAGCAGGAAGACGCCGTCAAAGAGAAGCACCGCGTCTTCCGAAGCCTCGTGCGACGGCGGTCTGACCTCGCTCTCGCTGCGGAAGTCGTAGACGGCGGGGCGATAGACCCTTCCGCCACCCTCGCCCAGCGGGTCCACGATGCACGCCCTGATCGCCTCGCGGTCGAAGGAGTCCCTGTAGTAGCCCTCCGGCGAGTCGCCGCCCCTCCGATACCGTACGGCTGGAGGATTGTGAAACCCGTCGACGCTTGCGCGGATGATCTCTCTTCCGGAGCGCTCGAGCGCTTCGGCGAGCTCGTCCGCGAGGCGCGTCTTGCCGGAGGCCCCCACGCCGTCTATGGCGACGCGGACCGGATGCCCGCGCCTGACGTCCAGCACCGCCCCCGCGATCTGGTCGATCGCTTCGCTCCGTGGCGAGGCATTCTCGGCGCGCCTCTGCGCCATGACTGCTCCCCCCTGCCGCGTTCCCGCGCCGCTGAGGCTGCGCTCCCGCGCCGTCTGGAAGAGGGTACCCGACCGCAGGTCAGCAATCCAAACCTTATTGAGGACGCCGCCGCCATCTCTGCCGCTGCACCGTGAGACCCACGATGATGAGGACGAGTCCCAGATACGTGGACGGCAGTATCAGCTCGCCCAGCACGAAGTGGATCAACACGAACGACAGAAAAGGCGCCACGAAGATCAGGTAGCCAACGCGCGCCGCGCTCGAAGCCAGTCGAAGGGCCTTGAGCCACAGGACGAACGTGAGCCCCATCTCCACGACGCCCACGTAGGCGGCGAGCGCCAGCGCCCGCGGCGACTCCAGTCGGAAGCCGGACAGGGCCGCGCAGGCAACGAAGACGAGCGGCAGGCTCATGACGAAGTTCATGAACAGCCGCTCCACCGGATCGCGCTCGTCGCGCGTGTTCCTTATCCAGTAGAACGCCCAGATGAAGGCGCTTCCCAGCGCCAGCGCCACGCCCAGGGGATCGACCAGATCCAGGCCGAAGACGTCGCCGCGCGTCGAGATCACCCAGACCCCCACGTAGCTCAGAAGCCCCCCGAGAAGCCCCCTCGGGCCGAGCTTCTGGCCCAGGAGCGGGATCGAGAGAAGGGCCAGCGCGATCGCCCACGTGTAGTTCAGCGGCTGCGCCATCTGGGCCGGCAAGAGTTCGTACGCCCGGAAGAGGACCAGGTAGTAGAGGAACGGGTTCAGGAAGCCCAGCCCGAGCGAGCGGGCGTAGTCGCGTCGAAGCGCTGAGAGGCAGCTCCGGAGGCGCCCCCGCGCCGCAAGGATGAGACCCAGCAGGATTGAGGAGAAAAGCGACGAGTAGAAGAGGAGCTGGACGTAGTCGACCCGCCTGAGCGACAGCTTGAAGGCGGTAGGCACCGTCGACCAGAGAAGCACGACGAGCAGCGCGTAGAGGTATGCCTTGCGCTGGTCTTTCACAGGCCTCTCCTGTCCTTGCGCGAAGCTGTCGGGGGCGCGGTCGCCCGGCGAGACGCCGGGGTGGGTCCCCGGAGACGGGACCGTCCGAGAGATTCAACATCGCCCCACCCGCCCGCGATCAGAAGGGAGGCGCGTAGGCGGGAAGGCTCGCGGCCTCCTCCTCTGTCGCAGGTGCGATCTCCGCCGCGTATCCGCCGCCCGCGGCGAGAGGGAGCGTGAGCCAGGTGCCCTGATCGACGATCGCCCGCCCGGCCTCGAACGAAAGGGGCCGCTTCTCCCAGTCTGCGTCGGCACCGTCGGCGTAGTAGCTCAGCACGTAGCTCCTGCCGCTGTCGAGGAACGCGAGAGGTGTCCGGATGACGCGCGCGCCCTCGTCTGTCACGGCCCCCAGATACCAGGCCTCCCCCGCGCGCCGCGCGAAGACGGCGTAATCGCCTATCGCGGCATCCAGGACGCGCGTCTCGTCCCAGGTAACGGGCACCTTCGCGATGAACCCGAACGGGGGTTGCCCCTTGTAGTTCTCCGGCAGGTCGGCGGCCATCTGCAGGGGGCTCTCCAGCACTACGTAGAGCGCCAATTGCTTGACGAGCGTGGTGTGGACGCGGTTCCCGGGCTTGTACTCGTCGAAGGTGAGGTCGAATATGCCCGGCGTGTAGTCGAGAGGCCCCGCGAGCATTCTCGTGAACGGGAGGATCGTCGTGTGCTCAGGCGGATTGCCCTCGCTCCAGGCGTTGTACTCCATGCCCCGCACGCCCTCCCGCGTCATCATGTTCGGATACGTGCGCGAGACGCCGGTCGGCTTGATCGGCTCGTGGACGTCGAGCATGATGCGGCGCCGGGCGGCCTCCTCGACGACGCGCCTGTAGTGCCTGACCATCCACTGGCCGTGATGATGCTGGCCTCTCGGGTAGATGCCGCCGGCGTAGCCTGTCTTGACCGCCGGAACGCCCACGCGCGCGTAGAGGTCGAGGGCCTCCTCGAGCTTACGCTCGTAGGTGACGACGTCGCCCCCTGTCTCGTGGTGCCCGATGATGGAGACGCCCTTCTCGGCGGCGTAGCCGACGACCTCCTCCAGATCGAAGTCGGGATACGGAGTGACGTAGTCATAGGCCTCCGACGCCCCCCACTTGTCCCAGCCCGTGTTCCAGCCCTCGATGAGCAGGCCGGGAATACCGTGGTCCGAGGCGAAGTCGATGTAGCGCTCGGCGTTCTCGGTCGTCGCCCCGTGGTCGGGCCCCTCGTGCCACGTCTCCTTGCCTATGTGAAGCGACCACCAGATCCCCATGTACTTCATCGGCCGGATCCAGGAGGTCTCCTCGAGGGCGCACGGCTCGTTCAGGTTCAGGATGAGAAAAGACTCTACCAGGTCCCCCGGGCTCTCCCCTATCTGGATGGTCCTCCACGGCGAGACGAGAGGAGTCTCCCCGCGGACCTTCACTCCGTCCGGCCACGGCACGAGCTCGCAGCGCAGCCCCAGCGGGTCGCCCTCGAGCCACGCGAGAGTCATCCCGGCGTAGTCGGTGAGCGCCGCCTCGTGAACCGAGAGGAAGAGGCCGTCGTCGGTCAGCATCGTGACCGGCGTGTTCGCCGCGCCCAGCTCGGAGAGCGGCATCTCGCGGTAGAGGTGCTCGTAGCTTTCGTAGTCGGCCCGTATCGACCATGTGGTGTGGTCGCCCGCGAAGCGGAACTCCGTCAGCTCGTCAGCGATCTCAACGGCCGGGAGCCCCGTCTGCCGGGGGACGCGATAGCGGAACGCCACGCCGTCGTCGAAGGCGCGAAACACGATTGAAAGTTCCCGCCCGGGCGGGCCGCTCTCCCGAAGCCTGACCTCCAGCTCGTTGTAGTGGTTGCGCGCCTCGGACGCCTTGCCCCAGACCGGACGCCAGACCTCGTCGAACGAGCGCCTCGATGTCCCTGCCGGAGCGAAGCCGCCCTCGAGGGGCGGCGCGCCGCGGAGGCGATACCCCAGCCGCGATGGCCGGATGACCTCGCGCCCGTCGCGAGACACCGAGTAGCCGGGGGCCCCTTCATCGAGCGAGAAGACGAGCCGGATCCTGCCGTCGGGAGAAGACAGCGTCTCCCCGGACGGCGCGGCGTCGGATGCGTGAGCCAGAACAGCCAGAAGGACCCCCGACAGCATGATCACCCGCGAACCGAACATCCGGCGGATCACCCGCGAACCTGACATCCAGCGCCTCCCTCCTGCCGGAGCGCACTAGTCCTCGTAGACCAGTTCGCCCTCCCCGTAGACCGCGACCGGGAAAGACGTGATGTCGAAGGGGTCGCCGTTCCAGCACGTGAAGGAAGCCCACTTGCCCTTTTCCAGAGTACCGAGCTTCCTGCCCACGCCGAGAAGCTCGGCGTTCTTCCGCGAGACGAGCTCGACGGCCTGCTGCCTCGTCAGCCCGCACCTCGTGAACCACCTCGTCTGCATGAACAGCATGCCCGAGAGCGTGACGGGGTGGTCGGTCATGAAACCGTAGTCGACGCCCGACTCGATCAGGTGGCGGACGTGCCTCCAGGACTCGTGCTTGAGCTCGACCTTGTACGGATGGGAGTCGATCGGTCCGTAGATGACCGGTATCTTCCTCTTCTTGAGTTCCTTGTAGATACCCGGCTGATGAACGTCTGCCGCGTGCTCGACCGTGACCTTGAGCTTGAACTCGTCGACCACCCTCAGAAGAGAGGCGATGTCGTCGATCTTGTGGACGTGGACGCGGAGCACCTCCTTGCCCGCGAGCACGTCACGAAGGACGTTCTCCTCCGCCGTGAACGTCACCTCGTCCTTCTTCTTGCCCTTCGCCTTCTTCTGCTTCTCGACCTTCTGCAGAACCGAGTCGAGCTTCGCGCGGAGTATCGCGAGAGCGCCCATGCGGGTCGACGGCCTCTTCCCCTTCCACTCGACCGTCGACATGGGGTTGTAGCCGAACGCGGCCTTGACGCCGGCCCGCGCGAAGAGAGCCTCGTTCGTCGTGTCCGCGTAGTGGCGTATCACCGCCGAGCGCCCGCCGATGATGTTGCCGCTTCCCGGAAGGACACACGAATAGAGGACTCCCTGCTCGACGGCGGACTCGAAGGCCTTGTCGTCCATCTGCACGGAGTCCAGCGCGTCCGCCAGCGCGAGAACGGAGTCCATGTGCTCGTTCCCCTCGGACTCGGTCGCAGGCTCCCCCGCCCTGAACATGCCGATGTGGCTGTGAGCGTCGACGAACGCCGGTGTGATGGTGTCGAAGCTCCCCTTCTGAGTGCCCTTCTTCGTCCTGGAGGCGCCGACGAGCCTGGCCCCGTCGAATACGACATAGCCGTTCTCGAGGACCGATTTCCCCGTATAGATGGTCTTTCCCTTCACGCAGTTCACGTTGCCCCCTCTCGCTGACCGCCGATACGCTGAACCTCGAACCAATGACTCTAGCCGCCCTTGCCCACGGGTGTCAACGCGCGCGCCGTGCGCCGCAGCGCGTCCTTGATTAGGACGCCAAACTAGTGTACACTAGTAAGTGTCAGTTATGTAACAAGTTAGGCGTCCCGGGCCCCGTGGCCCGGGCAGATCAAGGATACCCCTTTGAGGACAATCGAAAAGCGCCCCTCTGGGCCCTCGCGACGACGGACCTGCGGCGTCGCGGCGGCGACGTTTCTGCTCGCGCTCCTTGTCGCAATGCCCGCTCAGGCGGTCCGCGTCTGCACGTACAACATCCTCAACTTCCCCGGTTCCACGGGTACGGCGAGAGTCCCCTACTTCAGAACCGTGGTGGAGGAAGTGGACCCCGACGTCCTCGTGGTCCAGGAAATGCTCAGCCTGTCGGGCGTGAATCAGTTCCTCGGCGACGTGATGAACTACTCGACGCCGGGTCTCTACGCCGCGGGACCGTTCGTCAACGGACCGGACACCGACAACGCGCTCTTCTACAAGCCCTCGGTGGTAGAGCTGGTATCGCACTCGGAGATCTCGACGGCCCTGCGGAACATCTCGGAGTACGTACTGAGGCCGGTCGGCCACACGTCGATCGAGGCCGAGTTCAGAGTCTACTCGCTGCATCTGAAGGCCGGTTCGTCTTCATCAGACCAGTCGAAGCGGCTGGGCGAGGCGACGATACTGCGCGACCATCTGAACGACCTGGCGGGCGGCTCGTGGTTCATCTCTGCGGGCGACTACAACATCCGCGCGAGCAGCGAAACCGCGTACCAGAAGCTCACGGGTAGCGAAGCGGACAACGACGGCCGCCTTAAGGACCCGATCAACAGCCCCGGCAACTGGCACGACAACGCCTCGTTCGCGTGGATACACACGCAGTCGCCCAGGACCACCCAGTTCGGCGGCGGCGCCCACGGCGGCATGGACGACCGGTTCGACATCCTGCTGATCTCGTACGGGCTCGATGACGGACAGGGCATGGACTTCATCCCCGGCACGCGCGTGGCGCTCGGGAACGACGGGCTGCACTTCAACATGGCCATAAACGAGGGCACGAACTACGCCGTCACCGAGGAGGTCGCGGACGCGATCCACGAGGCGGCAGACCATCTGCCTCTCTACGCCGACTTCCAGCTCCCGGCCCTCATGGACGCGCCGTCCTCGCTCGCCTTTGGAAGCGCTGTCGTGGGAGCCGACGCGTCGGTGCCGCTCATCCTGGAGAACGTGGCGGCCGCTCCCGCCGACGAGCTCTCCTACAGTCTGAGCTTCCCTGCGGGGTTCACCGGTCCCTCCGGCCCGTTCGAGTTGACCGCGGGCGACGCGGCTTCGCACGACATCTCCCTCGACACCTCGT
The DNA here is from genome assembly GCA_014728245.1 of Candidatus Effluviviaceae Genus IV sp. Taxonomy (GTDB): domain Bacteria; phylum Joyebacterota; class Joyebacteria; order Joyebacterales; family Joyebacteraceae; genus WJLY01. Next base: position 1,832 of record WJLY01000292.1, on the reverse strand, counting down.
CGGCCGGAGAGGCGACGGGGACGCTTACTCTCTCCACGGACGACCCCGACCACCCGTCGTGGCCGGTCGGACTGTCGGGGACCGTCCTGGACCACGCCGTCCCCTCGCTAGCTGAGAACCAGGTGACCGCGGCGGGCTCGCTCGACTTCGGCTCACACCCGTCCGGGGAGTTCCAGGAAGAGGAAGTGTGGGTGTGGAACTACGGTTACTGCTCGACGCAGGCGCTCCTGGAGGTCTACGACGCGGAGTTCGTGGGCGGCGACGGCAGGTTCTCCCTCGCGGGCGGGGCCATCCCCGCCGAGGTCGGGGCCTCTCCCGCCGATTACTTCGTAGAGTTCGACGACACGGGCGCCGCCGCTGACAGCCTCTACACGGCGGTGCTGACGTTCAGCACGCGCGACGACCAGGACGTGATCGGAGCGTCCACGCTGTGCGATCTTGTGGTCGATCTCTCCGCGTACGTGCAGAGCGGGACGGACGTTCCGGGCGGACAGGCTCGCGAGTTGTCTCTCAGCCTGCTCTCCGCAAACCCCTTCAGGCGGCAGGCCGAGCTTGCGCTGGCGCTTCCCACGTCCGGACAGGCGCGGGTCGACATATACGACGTCAGAGGCAGGCTGGTGGCCACGCCGCTCTCAGCCGCGCTCCCTTCCGGCGAGCACCGCATCGTCTGGGACGGCAAGGACGAGACGGGAGACAGGGCGCCCTCGGGCATCTACTTCGTCCGCGCCGCGGTCGGCGAGTGGGATGAATCACGCAAGATCCTGCTGCTGCGCTGATCGCCCTTCCTCCCGGCGGACCACACAAGACGGATAAGCCCCGGTCCTCGCAGGACCGGGGCTCCTTCTTGCGGAGGCGCGCTCGCGCTCGTACCGCCTACGTCCTCGGCACCTCTATCTCGCCCGCGCCGAGGCGCGCTCGTACCGCCTACGTCCTCGGCACCTCTATCTCGCCGCGCAGGTAGCACACCACCTGTCCGGCGATCGTCACGCGGTCTCCCCTGTCCTCGCAGTAGAACTCCCCGCCGCGTTTGGAGAGCTGCCGTGCCTGGAGCTTCGTCTTGCCGAGCTTCTTCGACCAGTACGGAACGAGCGTGCAGTGGGTCGACCCGGTGGCAGGGTCCTCCGCGATCCCGACCGCCGGGGCGAAGAACCTCGACACGAAATCGACCTTGCGGCCCGGCGCCGACGCGATGAGCCCCATCGCGTCGAGCCGAGCGATGAGATCGAACTGCGGCTCGAGCGCGGCCACCTGCTCCTCCGCTTCGAAGACCGCCAGAAGATCCCACGCCAGAAGCAGCTCCGTAGGTCTGGCTCCGAGCGCCTCCACGACCTCGTCGAACACGGGAACGGGCTCGGGCGGACGCGACGGGAAGTCCATCGAGAGCCTCGCCCCTTCCCTGCGGACGGTCAGGACGCCCGCCTTGGCCGCGAACTGCGCCTCGTCTCCGTGCGTCAGCCCCTCCTCGAAGACCACGTAGGCGCTGGCCAGCGTGCCGTGGCCGCAGAGGTCGACCTCGACCTCCGGCGTGAACCATCTGATCTCGAAGGCGTTGCCGCGCGGGCGAATGAAGGCGGTCTCCGAGAGATTGTTCTCGGACGCGATGGCTTGCATCGTCCGCTCGGAGAGCCAGTCCTTCATGATCACGACCGCCGCCGGGTTTCCCCTGAAGGGGCTCCCCGTGAACGCGTCAACCTGATAGAGCTTGAGCTTCATGAGTTACCTCCCGGCCCGGCACTCCGCTGGCCGCCCCCTACCGGCCGCGGCCGGAGCGAGTGCGCTTCGCCGCCGCCGGGACTCAGGCGCCGCGCAGCCTGAGCTTCCCCGATGTGCCG
>WJLY01000291.1 GCA_014728245.1 Candidatus Effluviviaceae Genus IV sp. | reverse complement strand
GATTGAAGCTGCAGTTCGCCAAGATGACAGGGGCGGGGAACGACTTCATAGTTATCGACGACCGGGCCAACGCGATAGGAGAAGACGCCCGCGAGTTGGCCAAGCAGCTCTGCCGCAGGCGGCTCTCGATCGGCGCCGACGGGCTCATCGTCGTCGTTCCCAGCACTCGCTGCGACTTCCGCATGCGCTACCTGAACGCCGACGGCAGCGAGGCCGAGATGTGCGGGAACGGGGGGCGTTGCGTGGCCCGGTTCGCGAGGGACAGGGGCATAACCGGCGACCGCATGCGCTTCGAGAGCAGGTCGGGCACCCACGAGGCGGAGGTCGTCAGCGACACCGAGGTCCGGCTCGCGATGACCGACCCGCGCGCGCTCATCCTGGACTTCGAAGTCCCGCTGAGAGGGAATCGGCTCGTCGTCCACCGCGTCAACACCGGGGTTCCCCACGCGGTCACGGAGGTGGCCGATCTGGAAGACCACCCGGTTGTCGAGATGGGAAGAGCCCTGAGGGAACATCGGCGCTTCATGCCCGAGGGGACGAACGTGGACTTCGTCGAGCCGATCGATCGCCGGACGATCGCCCTGCGGACATACGAGCGGGGAGTGGAGGACGAAACGCTGGCCTGCGGGACCGGAGCGGTCGCTTCCGCCGTAGTGATGGCGGCACTGGGGAAAACGGACCCCCCGGTCTCCGTGCGCACGAGAGCGGGCTTCACGCTGACCGTCGACTTCTTCCGCAGCGATCTGGGGTTCTGCGACGTGTCACTCACGGGCGACGCCAGAACGGTCTACGTGGGGGAGCTGGACCAGATCGAGGACTGAGAGCGCGGACTTCTGGGTCGAGCCGGGAACAGCGCCCGCCCGGCGGCGGCAGACACCGGCCCGATGGAAACACGGGCGGCCGGTCGCGCCGCGTGGGAACGTCGACAGGCGACACGACAGGACCGGGAGGGAGACATGTTCGAAGGTTCTATCGTAGCGATCGTGACTCCGATGAAGGACGGCGAACTCGACGAGCGGTCGCTTCGCGGGCTTCTGCGAATGCACCTGGACTCGGGGACTGCGGGCGTGGTCCCGGCGGGCTGCACCGGAGAGGCCGCGACGCTCACCGACGACGAGCGGGCGCGGCTGCTCGACATCTGCCTGGAGGAGGTCGACGGGAGGATCCCGGTGATACCGGGAACGGGAACCAACTCTACGCGGGACACGATCAGGCTCACGGCCGGCGCGAGGGACGCGGGAGCCCCGGCCGTTCTCATCATCACGCCGTACTACAACAAACCGACCCCCGACGGGCAGTACGCGCACTATCGGGCCGTGGCGGAGGCTGTAGACATACCCATCGTTCTCTACAACGTCCCGTCCAGAACGGGCGTCAACATGCTTCCCGAGACCGTCGCCAGGCTCTCGGAGCTTCAGAATATCGTGGCGATAAAGGAGGCGGCCGGCTCGGTAGACCAGGTAGCGGCCATCAGGAGCATGTGCGACATTACGGTCCTGTCGGGAGACGATCCCCTGACGCTCCCGATGATGTCCGTCGGCGCGTCCGGCGTCGTCTCGGTCGTGGCGAACGTGGCGCCCGCGTTGGTCTCGCAAATGGTGAGCTCCTTCGAGTCGGATCCGCGTCGCGCCGCGTCGCTGCACATGGAGGTCAGGAGACTCTCGAGGGCGCTCTTCCTGGAGACGAACCCGGGACCGGTGAAGCACGCCCTCGGACAACTCGGGCTGATCGAGAGCAGCGAGCTGAGGCTTCCGCTCGTCCCCGTGCGCGAGGAGACGGCGCGAGAGATGGCGCCGGCGATAGAGAGGATGAAGGAACTGGCTTCGAAGGGCGGGCTGCAAGGCCGATCGGAATAGAGCCCGGTCGGAAACCGTTTGCGGCTGCCCCGGCGTGGCCGCCCACACGGGAGGGAGGAGAAGATGCCGCTCGTCGAGATCACGCTGTGGCCGGGAAGGCCCGCGGCGGTGAAGGAGAGGATCATGGAGGAGGTGACGGAAGCCGTCTCCAGATCATCTGGAGCGCCGCCCGCGGCGGTCGAGATCATCATTCGCGAGGTCGCCAAGACAGACTGGGGCTGCGGCGGAAAGCCCTACTCGAAGACGCACCCGGACGCCGGAAAGGAGCAGGGAGATCAATGAGAGCCAGAAGAGCTGCGAGTTGCCTTAAGGCATTCGTCCTTGCTTCCGCGGCGGTCGCCTTCGTGGCCGGTTGCGACGACCAGGGTAGCGGAGTAGATCCCTCGGAAGCCGATGCGCTCGGCCTTACGAAGGAGAAGAGCAGGATACAGGTCACCGAGGAGACAGAGTTCGGCGCAGCATACAGGTCCGGCCGGCGAGATGAGACCGAGTGCGACTGGTACGTCGACGGCGTCCTCGGAGGAAGCGCCCAATCCGGTCACATAACCCAGACGAACCCGGCCACGTACACCGCTCCCGGAGCCGTGCCCGCTGGCGGCACGGTCGAGATAAGAGCCGTCGACCACTCCGACACCAACAGCTGGGCCGCGGACACGCTCACCATAGCCAACACGATGAGATTCGTCGACGCGGACGACGGTTCGGACGCGCACGACGGCAGCTGGGCGGCCCCCTGGAAAACGCTCACGCACGCGCTGGGCGAGATAGCGGCGCCCGACACGGTGTTCCTGTGGCCTGGGCACTACGACCAGGCCAACGGCGAAGATGCCTCGTTCACCGTGCCCGACAGCGTAACTGTCGCGGGCGCGCACGCGGAGTCCTGCTTCGTGACGGGCGACGGGAGCGAATCCCACACCGTCACCCTTGAGGACGGAGGGACAATCCAGAACGTCACCGTGGGAACCGACGGCACGGACCCGAACATAGGCATATTCGTGGGGGGGCCGGGCACAATTCGCGGCGTCCGCATACACGACGCATACGACTACTCGGCCATACGGCTCCGCGGCAGCGCATGCGACGCCCTGGCGGAGGACTGCGTCATCACGAACACGGAGACCCCGGGAACCGACAGGGGGTTTGAACTCGTCTTCGGCACCGTCTGTACGGTGAGGAACTGCACCATCAGTGGCTGGGGCAGAGGCATATTCGCCAACACCGACTCCGAGCCGCTGGTGGAGAACTGCACCATCACGGGAAACGTGGACGGCGTCCAGGTGTGGGGAGGCGATTCGGGCCAGATAACGCTCATCGATCTCGGAGGCGGGTCGCGCGACGGCCAGGGCGGCAACGTGATCCAGGGGAACACTGAGGCCGGAATCGTGAACAGGATGGACGCCGACGTCTGGGCGGTCTACAACACCTGGGACAACGACCCGCCCACGGTGGGCCCGCCCTACCCGTGCGACATGGAGAACGAGGGGACAGGCTCGATCATCTGGCAGTAGCGCCGGAGGCGGGAGCGAAAGCGCGTGGCAAGCGGACGGGGGGCGGGCG
>WJLY01000290.1 GCA_014728245.1 Candidatus Effluviviaceae Genus IV sp. | reverse complement strand
GTGTCAGGCAGTTTCGTCTAGAACGGTGTAAGCATGGGGGACGCCAGGACCAGGAGCACGTCGTTCTGGTCCTCACCGATGTTCTCAGAAGTGTAGCCGTTGTCGAGACGGGTCTGCAGCGTGTCTCCCTCACGCAGGACGTGAGACTCTCCCCCCACGTTGATGCGCACGCTGCCCTTGCGGCAAATGAATACAGCCTCAGCCACCAGCGGGGGTGCGACGACCTCACTGCCCTGGGGTGACTTCCTCGAGAACACCTGCATGTAACCACGGGGGATGCCCTTGGAGATGACCTCGGACCTGATGGGCTGTGCCTTCGCGTCGGTGGCGTAGAACTCCGACCGCTCGTCGCCCTTGGTCAGCGACACCTCCGGGCTGTCCTCGTCACGTACGAAGTAGGACGTCCTCTCTCCCAGGGCCTCCGCTATCCGCTGAAGCGCGCCGATGGTGGGGGAGGTCTTGCCCCTCTCGATCTCTGATATGTGTGTGGCCGACATGCCGCATCGACCGGCGACCGCCTTCAGAGTCAGGTTGCGCTCGAAGCGGGCTATCCTTAGTCTACGGCCCAATTCCTGTTTGGTGAGCATGCGATAGATGCTTCCTTTCTTCTTACGCCACGGACCTCGCGCAGGCTTACGCGAACCGTGAGCGGTCCGGAAAACGACCGTCGGGGACCGAAACTCACCATCACTTGGGAGGGAATCATCAGGACCCGACTACGTTTAACCTGGAACCAAACATAATCTGACTGACGATTCCGGTCAAGTAGGATGATTGACCGTAATTCGGAATAGCGTTCCAAGTCAAGAAGAAAGGCGGCAGGCGCAGAGGCCCCCCGCGGCGCGCACACACGCCATCTTGCTTGACATTCAGCAGAAGGCCCTGCTAGTCTATCTTGCTGGCCTTGGCCCGTACCGCAGTGACACGACGCCACTTTTCCATGGAGGCGAAGATGGTGAGCGACCTGGACCGGGTGTTCTCGAAGAACGCCCAGGGGATGAAGAAATCGGTGATCCGTGAGCTTCTCAAGCTCACCAGGAGGCCCGAGGTGATCTCCTTCGCCGGCGGGCTGCCCGATCTGAGCGCCTTCCCCGTTGAAGAGGTCGCGGACGTCACGCTCGACGTCCTCAGGCGTGACGGCGCCACCGCGCTCCAGTACAGCCCCACCGAGGGAGACCCGAGGCTCAAGGAGGAGCTGATAGCGCACCACGAGCGGGAGGACGGTATCACGCTCTCGCCGGAGAACGTCCTCATCACGGTCGCCTCGCAGCAGGGCCTCGATCTGGTGGCCAAGATCTTCATCGACAGAGGCGATCCGGTAGTCGTCGGGCTGCCGACCTACGTAGGCGGACTCGGCGCATTCCGCGCTTACGGCGCCCGTATGTACGGCGTTCCGCTCGACGAGCAGGGCATGAAGATGGACTCCCTCGAGAGGAAGCTCGACAAGCTCAAGAAGGAGGGCAAGAAGCCGAAGTTCATCTACGTCGTGCCGGACTTCCAGAACCCCGCGGGTATCACGATGTCCGAGGAACGGCGGAAGAAGCTGATCGAACTGGCGCGGTGCCACGACGTATTCGTCCTCGAGGACAGCCCCTACAAGGAGCTTCGCTACGAAGGCGAGGCCGTCAAGTCGATCTTTAGCCTCGACGGCGACGGGCAGGTGATCGGGCTGCACACGTTCTCGAAGATACTCTTTCCAGGCATGCGGCTCGGATGGGTCATCGGGCCTGAGGCCGTCATTCAGAAGCTCACCATTGCGAAGCAGTCGACCGATCTCTGCACGCCCGCGTTTACCCAGGCGATCGTAGCGGAGTTCGCGGCGCGCGGGCTTCTGCAGAAGAACATAGACTCGGTGAAGGAGATCTATCGCGAGAAGCGACAGGTGATGCTCGACGCGCTCGACGAGCACATGCCGAAGCTTAAGGGTCTCAGGTGGACGAAGCCCCAGGGCGGGCTGTTCCTGTGGGTTACGCTGCCGAGGTACATGGATTCCGAGGAGCTCTTTTTCGAGGCGGTCGAGCATAACGTGGCGTTCGTGATCGGTACCGCGTTCTACTGCGACGACGGCGGGCGCAGCACGATGCGTCTGAACTTCTCGTTCCCGACGAAGGAGGACATCGTCGAGGGCGTGAAGCGGCTCGCCAAGGTGATAGAGGAGCACGACAAGGAGAAGAAGACGTCGGGCGACGTCGTGGTTACTCCGTAGCGAGGTAGCGCGACGCGCTCGCCCGGTTAGGGGCGGGGTCCCTTGGGGGGCGCCGCCCCGGTTGCGGAAGCGCTGGGTTATTGGGGCAGTTCGGCAAGGCCGGCATACCGCCGCTGCGCGAGTTCGACATGGTGCGCGGGCAGGCGTGCCGGAACGGAGGGGCCTGGGCGGCCCACAGACAACGGAGAAGGGCTAATGCCGCAGCTGGACAAGAAGGCCGATCTCGCTGGTCCGGGTGTAAGCACCTACGAGGAGGTAGCGAAGATACTCCCGACCGACTACGAGCCGGTACTCCGGCCCATGGAGAGGATGAAGGCTCTCTACGAGATCAAGAGGTACATCGAGGACGGGATGGCAAGCGAGCTGAACCTGCAGATGGTTCAGGTACCGCTCATCGTGGACAAGCGAAGCGGGGTCAACGACTACCTCGACCGCGACGGCTCGCGCACGCCGGTCGAGTTCCCCTGCGGCCTCGGTCTCGAGAGGCCGATCGAGGCGCAGATCGTCCAGGCCGCGACGAAGTGGAAGCGCATGGCGCTCGCCCAGTTCGACTGCTCCCCGGGGGAGGGGATCAACACCGACATGCGCGCCGTCCGAAAGGACTACTTCCTTGATCACGACCACTCCAGCTACGTCGATCAGTGGGACTGGGAGAAGGTCATCACCGAGAAGGAACGCGATCTGGACTACCTGAAGGACACGGTCCGGAAGATCTGGAAGGTGCTCGTGGGCGCGGGCCGGCGGGCCCAGGAGATGTTCCCGGAACTCAAATCAGACAGGTACCCTGACTTCCCGGACGAGCTGGAGTTCTTTCACGCCGAGGAGATCCTGGAGATGTACCCGGACCTCCCCAGGAAGCAGCGCGAGACGGCGATACTCCAGGACCATCCCGCGGTCTTCATCATAGGCATCGGTTGGGTGCTGGAGGACGGCTATCCGCACGAGATGCGCGCGGCCGACTACGACGATTGGATCACGGAGACGGTCGAGAAGAACGGCAAGATGATGCACGGGCTGAACGGCGACATCCTGGTCTGGAACCCGGTGACCAAGCGGCGCCACGAGCTCACGTCGATGGGCGTTCGCGTCACCAAGGAGACCATGAAGAAGCAGCTCGAGATCTCAGGTCAGCTCGATTTCCTCGACCTGCCTTATCATCAGGCCATTCTCAACGACGAGATCCCGCTCTCGATCGGGGGCGGTATCGGACAGGCCAGAACGTACATGTACTTCCTCCGCACGGCGCACCTCGGTGAGGTTACTGTGACAGTGTGGCCGGACGAACTTAAGAAGATCTGCGCTGAGCGGAATATCCACGTGCTCGAGTAGCGAGCCGTCCGAGTTTGCCAGCTGTCCGAGGGTGTGAGTTGCCCGAGGCAGTACCCGGGGCCCGGCTCCCGCCGGGTCCCGGGGCTCTGAACGACTGCCGGCTGCGCCTCGGGACAAGCTTGTCCGTCACCAGCCGATCTTGGCTGTCGCAGGAACCCGGGAGGCCTAATGGACGCAGGTGCTTCGGGCGGGCGGGACTACGTCGGCACGATTCTGTGCCTCTTGCTTCTGGGAGCCTTCCTGGGTGGCGCCGCCGGGTTGGTGGAGACGGGGTCGATGCCTCTCCGTGGCATCGCCCCGGCGGGCGCCGCCGGAATCGTCAACGTCTCCTTCTTCTACGCGGTCATCTGGGCGGTCGTCGGACTCGTCCTCGGGTGCGCCGCCGTCGCCCTGTCCGCGTTCGCGCACACCGGGCGAGAGGCCGGTTCGCGCAGAGCGCTCTTCGCGTCGCTCCTGACCGCCATGGCGGTCTACCTGTTCGTCGGCAGCTACGTGAACGTCGAGCTTCTCCCGACGATGTTCTCCCTGCAGTCGATTCTTTTCGACGTCGTACTGCTCGGGGTTTGTCTGGTCCTGTGGCTGGTGCTCTTCCGCCTATGGCGCAGGGCTTTCCACTCGGTGTGGAACTGGCGGCGCTCTCCGCTGGTCGTCGTGTCAGTAATTCTACTCCTGGTGTTGATCGTGACCGGGTCGGCTGGAGTGCGGGGGGGCGAGCGGGGCGCCCGGACGGCGGCGCCGACCGAGAGCGATGGCCTGAACGTCGTTCTCGTTCTCGTCGACGCGCTCAGAGCCGACCACCTGGGCTGCTACGGCTACTCGAGACAGACCTCACCGAACGTGGACCGCCTCGCGGGAGAGGGCGTGCTCTTCACGCGCGCGTACTCGCAGGCGCCTCGAACCAAGGAGTCGACGGCGTCGATGGTAACGTCGCTCTACCCGTCAACCCACGGCATGTCAAGGCTCGGCAACGTGCTCCCGGAATCCGCCACGACTCTGACGGAAGCGATGAAGGAGGCCGGCTACGCGACAGCGATCTTCGCCGCCAACCCGATGATCTCTCCCACCTACGGCTTCGGAAGGGGTGTCGATCACTTCTACACGGAGGCCCCCTCGGTGCTCGACCGGGCACTTCTGCTCCGCGTCTCGAGGAAGGCGGGCAGGCGACTCAGCGCCGTGAGCTGGCTTCCCGAGCTCATGGCAAACGTCGAGGAGTTCCTGCCGATGCCAGGCGCGGACTACCCGTTCGAAGGACGCGACGCAGCCAGGATCAACGGAGCGTTCCTCGAGTGGGTAGACGGCCTTGGGGAGACACCGTTCTTCGCGTACCTGCACTACATGGAGCCGCATACTCCCTACGAGCCTCCTGCTCCATTCGACGAGACGTTCGATCCGGGATACGAGGGTCCCAAGGTGACGACCTATCCGGAAGGCGAGTCGCTGATTCTGCCGTTCGTAGAGGGGAAGGAGCTCCCTGAGCAAGTGCGCCGCAACATGGTGGCGCAGTACGATGGGTCGATCGCTTACTTCGACGAGCAGTTCGAAGATCTGCTCGCAGGGCTTAGGCGAAGAGGCCTCGAGGACGAGACACTCATCGTCTTCACCTCGGATCACGGCGAGGAGTTCTTCGAGCACAGGGGATGGGGGCACGGCCACTCGCTCCACGAGGAGCTCATACGGGTCCCGCTCATCATGTGGTGTCCGGGGAGCATCCCCGCGGGCGAGACCCTGGACACCGTGGTGCGGCACGTCGATCTCATGCCGACGTTGCTTGGAGCAGCGGGGACCGTGAAGACCCTGGACGCCCCGGAGTACGAGGGCGTGAACCTCTGGACGATGCTGCGGTCGCGGTCGGAGCTGGGCACCGAGCTGCCGGTCTTCGCCGAGGTTCTGGCCGGAGGGCACTCCGCGCAGGGACTCGTGAAGGGGACGTGGAAGATCGTCCTCACGCGGTTCGGCGCGGAGGAGCACGTTGCGCTCTTCGACCTGTCCGGCGACCCCGACGAGCGCGTCAACCTGTCATCGGAGCGGGGCGACATCGCGGAGGCGCTGCTCTCCGAGCTGCTGGTCCTCTGTGATGCCGCGGCGTCTCGGAGGGGAGACACGGGTATCACCGAGCTCGACGAGGAGACCGAGGAGAAGCTCCGGGCGCTCGGATATGTGCAGTGATACACATGCTCCGGAGCCCCAAAATCGGCCACATGCGGTGAGTCCGGTCCTCTGAGACCCGCAAGGCACGGCCGCTTCGCGCGCGGTCGTTGCGGGTACCGTCGGTCACTGGACGTACCCGAGAGCCTTGAGCACCTCCTCGGTCGCCTCGTCGATCTCACGCTCGCCGGCCTGCATCTTCTTTGAACGTATCTCCTCGTACATCCTTCTCAGTTCGAGCAGCAGCTCCTCTCGCGCTACAGGGCGGGAGTCCGCGAGGTCGTTCTTCTCGAGGGGGTCTGCTGCGAGGTCGAACAGCATGACGACCTCCTCTTCGGGAGAACGAGCGTAGATGACCTTCATGTCGCCGAGTCTGAGCGCTCTCGACGCCTCCTTGCCCGAGATGAGCTCGGCGTAGACGGGAAGCCCGGCCCTCGGGACAGCTTCTCCTGTTATCGCAGGCCAGAGGTCTACGCCCTCCAGCGACGAGTGGCGCGCGTCCTCCCGGACACCTGCGGCCGAGAGGAGCGTCGGCATGATGTCGACGTGCCTCACCGGCTCGGCGATCCTCCGGCCGGCGGAGGCCCTCCCGGGGCACCACACGATCAGCGGCACCCGGATAAGCTCCTCGTAGACGGACACGCCGTGCCCCCAGTGTCCGTGGTCGTGGAACTCCTCTCCGTGGTCCGCCGTCACGAGAACGAGCGTGTCCTCCGCCAGTCCGCGCTCCTCGAGCGTCTCGAGCAGACGTCCGAGCTCGGCATCGAAGTAGGCGATCGTGGCGTCGTACTGTGCGACGAGGCGCGTCCGCTCGGACTCCGGAAGGGCCTCCGCCGTCGCGAACGGAAGTATGTGCGGCGGCCGGAACGGGAACTCGACCTCGTGAGGCGCGGCCGGGCGATCGTCGAACATCGTGTCGTAGGGAGGTGGAGGGGCCAGCGGCATGTGCGGTTCCATGTAGTGCACGTACGCGAAGAACGGCGCCTGCGGGTCGGCGTCGACCCACTCGAGCAGCATGTCGTTGAGTCTCCCCGAGACCTCCTCGTAAGGGGAGAGCTCGGCCGCGGAGTGGGGGAGCTTCTGGCCGATCTCGTCGAGCGCTCCGAGCGACCACCGCGCCAGCCCTGATTTCCAGACCAGGTTTCTGACCGCCCTGCCGAGTGAGGATTTGCGCGTAACGCATAGACCGCCGCTGAAGGCGTAGTCGACGCCGCGGCCGAACCCGAAGGCAGACGACACGAACGAGTTCGCGGAGAGCACCGCCGTGCGGTACCCTAGATCGTCCAACTCCTCCATCAGGACGGGCGCCGCGTCCGGTATCGCGTGCGTGATGTCCCTCACTCCGTGCGTCGACGGGTAGAGCGACGTGACTATGGTCGCGGTCGTAGGCTTGGTGTGCGACCCGTGCGCGTAAGCGCGGTCGAAAAGTACGCCCTCGGCGGCGAGGCGGTCGATGTTCGGCGACGTGTCTCGCTCGTAGCCGTAGCACCCGAGATGGTCGGGACGAAGGGCGTCCACCACCAGGAGAAGCACGTTCATCCGCGGGGAGGACTTCTCGCCTCCAGTCCCGGACGGGACCGGCCGCTTCGGGGGGTTCGCGACAGCGACGACAAGCAACGCGCAGAAGAGCGCGACCCCGACGCCGGTGGCGGACCGGAACAAGCCCGCCGGTCCCGACCCGGCGCGTCGCCCACTCGCCCGGCGCAGGATCCACGTCGCGAGTCCGGCGCACGCCGCGAGCAACAGTAGGTCGAAAGCGAGCGACACGGGCGCTGTGATGCCCGGGAGATGCTGGATGTTGACGTGCGCGCCGACGGTGGCCAGAACGACCAGAGCAAGCGTGGCGGCCCCGCCCAGGGCCGGCCCGCGCGCCCTCCGTCCCATCGTGATGACGACCGCCGCGCCTCCCGCGATGAGCCCCACGACGAGACCGGCCAGCGCGTAGAAGACCATGTACGGGAGAAGCTCCGACATCGGCACGGCTCGCGGGTCGGCCGCGTGCGCGAACGCGAACTCCAGGGCGCCCGCGATGCCGGCGGCCGCCACGCCCACGATGACGGAGTGGACTACGGTAGCCGCGGGCTCCCGTGTGTTACCTGGTCCAGCCATCGATCCTCCCGACATGATGGGTCGACGAGTCGTGCGAAGACGCCCGCCCGCAGCGAACGCCATCGCGTCGGACGGATTATAGCATAACGCAGTGGCCGGGCAGCTCAAGGCCGGCGGGCCTTCAAGCGCCCTGGTCGGCGGGTTTGGGCGTGAGGCCCATCTATGCTATCATCTGCGGTCATCCCGCGACGGAAGCGGGGGATCTCCACTGCCTACGGCGGAGGTGTTGTCTCGAGATGAGCAAGGCGCCGCGCATACTCGCCGTCAACCCCGGCGGCATGACGACCAAGATAGCCATCTACGATGGGGAAGAGAGGGCGTACGACGCGTCCCTCGAGCATCCCAAGGAAGAGCTTGACGCCCTGATTCCAGAGGGAAAGCTCCTCGATTACGCCTGCCAGCTCGATTACCGGAAGGAAGCGATCGAGAAGGCGCTCGAGGAGGCCGGTCAGCTCGACAGGCGGTTCGACGCCGTCGTCGGCCGGGGCGGGCTGCTTCGATCGATCCCGAGCGGCACGTACGACGTGAACGACCGGCTCATGGAGGACGCGCGGGTCGGCTATCACGGCCAGCACGCGTCCAACCTGGGCGCCCTGCTCGCCAACGCGCTGGCCGCGGACCTCGGCGGCAGGGCGTTCATCGCCGATCCGGTCTCGGTCGACGAGTTCGACAGTCTGGCGCGCTACTCGGGGCACAGGGACATAGAGAGAAAGAGCCTGGGGCACGCGCTCAACACGAAGGCGACCGCCAGGAAGACGGCGAAGCACCTCGGCAGGCCGCTCGTGGAACTCGGACTCGTCATCGCGCATCTGGGAAGCGGCATCTCGATCACGCCGCTCCGCGCCGGGCGCATGGTAGACGTGAATAACGCGGCCTCGGGCGGCCCCTTCTCGCCCGAGCGCTCGGGCGGCCTTCCGCTGATCGAGATGCTCGACTACATGGACGAGAACGGCATCGGGATCGAGCGGATGAAGCGCGTCATCCTGCGCGAGAGCGGCCTCGAATCGTACATGGGCACGAACGACTTCCGCGCGGTGGCCGACCGGGCCCGCGACGGAGACGCGGCGGCCCGAGAGGTAATCGAGGCCATGGCGTATCAGATCGCGAAGGAGATCGCCGCTATGGCTTCCGTGCTCCACGGGCGGGTCGACGCGATCGTCTACACGGGCGCGATGGCGCACTCGGAGTACCTCGTGGGGCTGGTTCACGAGCGCGTATCGTTCATAGCCGACAGGCTGGTCTTCCCGGGCGAGAACGAGCTTGAGTCGCTCGCGATGGGAGCGCTGCTGGTGCTCAGGGGAGAGGAAGAACCGAGGACGTATCCGGGCGGATGACGCTTCGGCCGTCCGGCGTCTCGCGACGCGGGAGGCCAGACCATCGCGCCGGGGGCGGAGGTAGCCGCCCGTCAGGCAACGCGCGAAGCAAGCCTGGGCGCGCCGGAGGCATGAGAGAAGGAGCAGACGAAGGAGGAACGGATGGCGGCGGGAGGACCTCCCAGGACGTTCGATGAGATACGCGAGAGGGCCCTCGAGTACGGCAAGTCGCGAGGCAAGGCCAGGCTGGGAATAGCGGCGGCGTGGGATCCCTGCGCGCTGGAAGCGGCGAGCGAGGCGAGCGGGCTGGGGCTCGTGGAGCCCGTCCTGGTGGGCGGCGAGGAGGCGATCCGGTCCGCGGCGAGCGACGAAGGGATCGACATCGAGGACTGGGTCATCGTACCGGCGGAAGACTCCGTGGCCGCGGCGGCGAAGACGATCGATCTTGTGAGGAGCGGAGATGTAGACTTCATTATGAAGGGCAAGGTCCAGACGGCCGATCTAATGCGGGCCGCCCTGAACAAGGAGACAGGCATCCGCGCCGGGAAGCTCATGAGCCACCTCGCTCTCCTGTGGACGCCGACGTTCGGCAGGATCCTCGGCCTGTCGGACGGGGGCATCGTGCTAAGCCCGGACGTCGAGAAGAAGGCCGACATCATCCGGAACTCGGTCGACGGGATGCACAAGCTCGGATGGGAGAACCCAAACGTGGCCGTCATCTGCGGGCTCGAGATCGTGAACCCCGCGATGCCCTGCACAGTCGACGCCGCCGAGCTTGCCAAGATGAACCAGAGGGGACAGATTGAGGGCTGCGTGGTCGACGGTCCCTTCGGATTCGACAACGCGATCAGCGAGATAGCCGCCGAGCGCAAGGGCGTCGAGAGCCCGATCGCCGGCAAGGCGGACCTGGTCATCGTTCCCGAGATCGAGGTCGGGAACGTGCTCTACAAGGGCCTGGTCTTCATGACAGAGGGGGTTCGCACGGCCGGCGTTCTCCTCGGCGCCAGGGTTCCCATCGTGATGGTCTCCCGCTCGGACGGGTCAGACGCCAAGCTCAACGCCATCGCAGTGGGCGCGGTGATCGCACACGCGTCGAAGGGCCGGTAGCTGCTCGACAAGCGCCCGTGGAGCCGGACTCTCTTGAGGCCGCAGTTTGTCCGCGGGGAACAGCGCCCTCCTTGCTGCGGGTCGGTAGCGCGAGAGTGGCGGAACTGGTAGACGCGCTGGATTTAGGATCCAGTAGGGAGACCTGTGGGGGTTCGAGTCCCCCCTCTCGCACCAGGAAGGCTCGTTCGCGCGGGCGGGGCCGAGCCGCGGGGGAGTCGCGCAAGCCCCCTGCATCCTCGGCCTAGCCGCGGGGGTCGCGCAAGCCCCCCGCATCCGCGGGCGAGCCGCGGGGGAGTTGCGCAAGCCCCCCGCATCCGCGGCCACAAGGCCGCGGGCACGTTCCATGCACTGAAAGGAGTACCTGTTGAAGGTCGAGCTCAAGGAACTTGACAACTGGATGAGAGAGCTTCGGATCGGCATCCCGGAAGCCGCGGTCGAAGAGCGCTACAAGGAACGCATGGCGCAATACCGCAAGGACTTCGAGGCGAAGGGCTTCCGCAAGGGCAAGGCGCCGATGAGCATGGTGGAGGGCAAGTTCGGCCAGCTGGCGAGGGCGGAGGCGATCGAATCGCTCATGCCCGAGGCGATCGCCGAGGCCGTCCGGGAGAAGGAGCTTCGGCCGGTCTGCGATCCGGTGATCGAGAGCCTGGAGACCTCGCCGGTCGATGGCCACTACCACTTCACCACGACGATCGGGGTCCGTCCGGAGATCGAACTCAAGGAGTACGAGGGGCTTGAGCTCACGGAGCGCGTGCCGACGGTTTCGAACGAGGACGTCGACCGCGCGATAGAGGAGTTGCGGGAGCGGAACGCCGATCTTGAGCCGGTGACGCGGCCGGCGGTCCCCGGTGACTACGTCATCATCGACTACGAGAGGCTCGACGATGAAGGGAAGCCTGTTCCCGACTCCAGGGTCGAGGGACAGGCGTACGAGCTGGGGGCGGGACAGATTCCACCGGAGCTGGAGGAGGCGCTCAAGGGCATGAGCCCCGCGGGCGAGACCACTGTCGCCGTCACGTTCCCCGAGCAGTCGTCGGTGAAAGAGCTTGCCGGCGGGACGGTGAGCTTCGCGGTCACCGTGCGCGACGTGCGTGAGAAGCGGCTGCCCGCTGTCGACGACGAGTTCGCCAAGAAGGCCGCGGGAGCCGAGACAGTTCTGGATCTCAGGGTCAAGGTGCGCAACAGTCTGGAGAAACAGGCGAAGGACTTCGCCAGGCGGCGGCTCGAGGATGATCTGGTCAAGGAGCTGATCGAGAAGAACCCCTTCGAGCTTCCCGAGTGCCTCGTGCGCGATCGTCTCGACCTCATGCTCGAGCGGTTCCAGTCGAGGCAGCCGGAGGGCGCGTCCGAGATAGACAGGACTCAGTTCGAAGAGGTCTACAAGCCTGTCGTCGTGCGGCAGCTAAGGGCCGGGCTCCTGCTCGGAGCGATCGCGGAGAAGCACGACATCGACGTGGACGAGAGCGACGTGCGAGAGCGCGTCACCGAGGTCGCCGAGTCGCAGGGCAAGGACCCCGGGCAGTTCATGAAGGATCTTGAGGGAAGCGACCTGATCGACCAGCTGAAGGACGATCTCTGGCTCTCGAAGGTGCACGAGTTCGCCCTGGGGCTTTCGAGGATCACCACTGAGGAGTACGAGCCACCGCAGGAGGAAGGCGAGAGCGCCGGGGAAGGCGCCTGACTCACGGGGATCCCACGTGAACGGAGGACGATACCAGATGGGACTGACGCCTTTTGTGATCGAGCACACGCGCTACGGTGAGCGATCGTACGATATCTTCTCCCGGTTACTGCGCGACAATATCATATTCATAGGCATGCCGATCGACGACAGGGTGGCCAACATCGTCATCGCTCAGCTTCTGTTCCTCGAGGCGCAGGATGCGGACCGCGACATCTACATCTACATCAACAGCCCTGGCGGACACGTCGCGGCGGGGCTGGCTATCTACGACACCATGCAGTACATTCGGCCGGACGTTCACACTATCTGCATGGGGCAGGCGGCGAGCATGGGCGCGGTTCTCCTGGCGGCGGGGAAGAAGGGCAAGCGGTCCGCGCTTCCGCACACCCGCATCATGATCCACCAGCCGGCCGGCGGCAGCGAGGGCCAGGCGAGCGACATCGAGATCTATGCCAAGGAGATCGTCCGCCTGAAGGAGAAGCTCGTGGAGATCCTCGCCGAGCACACCGGGCAGACCGTCGAGAAGATCAAGAAGGACTCCGACAGGAACTACTTCATGTCGGCGGAGGAGGCCAAGGAGTACGGCGTTATCGACGAAGTGATCGTCCGGAAATCCGACAGCTCCAAGAGGAAGAAGAAGTAGTCGAGAGCGCGGACCCGCCCGTTTGCGGCGGTCTCAGGCCAAGGTTATGTTGTCCGGTGTGACGAAGTTGAGGAGCCACCGGGACTCGCGTTGAGCGAGTCTTCAGGTACATGGGAGAAGCGCGGCCGAGCGACGGCTCCCGCTAGGCCGTTTCGACGGATTTCAGGAGAAGAGATGCTTCATCTAGAGCACGACGATGAGATCATCGAGTTCAGCGACAAGCTGCCGATCGTGCCGCTTCGGGACCTCGTTCTCTTCCCGCGCATGATCGTGCCTCTGCTTGTCGGGCGTCACCGCTCCGTGAACGCTCTCGAAGAGGTGATGCACTCGGACAAGATCATGTTCGTCGTATCTCAGCGTGAGGTGGAGACCCAGGACCCCGAGCCGGACGACCTCTACAGAGTTGGAACAATAGTCAGGGTCCTTCAGCTCCTGAGACTGCCGGACGGAACCATGAAGGTCCTGGTAGAGGGGCTGGCCAGAGCGACGGTCCGCCGTTTCACGAAGAACGACGAGCACATATCCGCCCGTGTCGAGCTCATGGAAGACGTGGTCGACAAGACCGTGGAGACCGAGGCTCTGATGCGGAGCGTGGCGAGCCAGTTCGAGGAGTACGTGCAGCTCTCCCGGAAGATCCCGGAGGAGGTGCTCGTATCTGTCACGAACATGGAGGACGTCGCGCGCTTCGCCGACACCGTGGCGACGCACCTCTCGGGCAAGATGGAGGAGAAGCAGCAGGTACTGGAGGCCCCCGACGCCACGTCGCGGCTCCGGATACTGGCGAGGGCGCTCTCCGGGGAGCTCGAGATCCTGCGGCTCGAGAAGAAGATCGAGCACCAGGTCCGGGAGCAGCTCCAGAAGAGCCAGAAGGAGTTCTACCTCCATCAGCAGATGAAGGCGATCCAGGAGGAGCTGGGCCAGGAAGGTGAGGGGGCGCCGGAGATCGCCGAGCTCGAGAAGGCGGTAGAGGAAGCTCAAATGAGCGAGGAGGCCGAGAAGAAGGCGCTCTCCGAGCTCGACAGGCTGAAGAAGATGTCCCCGATGTCGCCCGAGGCGACCGTCGTCCGGACGTACATCGAGTGGCTCACCTCGATGCCGTGGGAGAAGCGCACGAAGGACAGGGAGGACATCGCTGAGGTGGAGCGCATCCTCGAGGAAGACCACTACGGTCTCAAGAAGCCGAAGGAGCGCATCCTTGAGTACCTCGCGGTGATCAAGCTCACGAGCAAGGTGAAGGGCCCCATCCTCTGTTTCGTCGGCCCTCCCGGCGTCGGAAAGACGTCACTCGGGAAGTCCATCGCGCGCGCGCTCGGGCGCGAGTTCGTCCGCATCTCGCTCGGCGGCGTTCGTGACGAGGCCGAGATAAGAGGCCACAGGCGGACGTACATCGGCTCGATGCCCGGCCGCATCATCCAGGGGCTCAAGAAGGCCGGCTCGAAGAACCCGGTCTTCCTGCTGGACGAGGTCGACAAGATGAGCTCCGACTTCCGGGGCGACCCGGCGTCGGCGCTGCTGGAGGTGCTCGACCCGGAGCAGAACTGCACGTTCAACGACCACTACCTCGACGTAGACTTCGACCTCTCGGAGGTCATGTTCATCACGACGGCGAACGTTCTGCACACGGTGCCTCCTGCGCTCGAGGACCGTATGGAGACCGCGAGGCTGCCCGGCTACCTGAAGCACGAGAAGATCCAGATAGCCAGGAAGTTCCTCGTACCGAAGCAGGTGGAGGCCAACGGGCTCGACAAGCTGGGCATCAAGTTCACGAACGAGGCCCTGGTCCGGGTCATCGAGGACTACACCCGCGAGGCGGGCGTGAGGAACCTCGAGCGTGAGATCGCGAACATCTGCCGGAAGATCGCGCGCGAGCACGCGAGCGGCAAGCGCCGCATCAAGCGCGTAACCGGCAAGACGGTCCGCAGGCTCCTCGGCATGCCGAGGTTCCTGTCGCAGGAGATCGAGACCGACAACCGCGTGGGCGTGGCCACCGGACTCGCGTGGACGAGCGTCGGCGGCGAAATACTGACCGTCGAGGTCCTCACGATGAAGGGCGACGGGCACCTGACCCTCACCGGGAAGCTGGGCGAGGTGATGCAGGAATCGGCGAAGGCGGCTCTTTCGTACGCGAAGGCCCGCGCCTGCGATCTCGGCATCGATGAGGACGGGCTCGACAAGCTCGACATCCACATCCACGTTCCCGAGGGGGCGATCCCGAAGGACGGGCCGTCGGCGGGCGTCGCGATGGCGACTGCGCTGGTGTCGGCGCTGACCGGAAGGCCGACCAGGTCCGACGTGGCGATGACGGGCGAGATAACGCTCGGCGGCAAGGTGCTGCCGGTCGGCGGCCTGAACGAGAAGGCGGTCGCCGCGCACCGCGCCGAGGTCAAGACGCTCGTCATCCCTGCAAGGAACGAGAAGGACATGGCCGAGCTTCCGAAGGAGGTCAAGAAGGACCTCAGGATCGAGCTGGTCGAGAGGCTCGACCAGGTCTTCGACCTCGCTTTCGATGACTGGGTGCGAGAGTGCGCCAAACCCGAGGAACGCCCCGACGCGACACGCGCGGAGCCTCCTCTGGCGCCACCGACGACGCCGCACTAGAGGAAGAAGCAGACTTCAGGGCCCCGCGGGCGGATGGTGCGCGGGGCCCTTTTCTTTGGTAGCCTTGGTGGGTTTGCGGATCTCTCCGGCCGGTCCGCTCGCGGACGCTCCGCAGTGGCGATCGTCGGCCCGGCTGCCATCATGTTGTGAGAACGTGTGAAGACGCCGATTCCCTGCACGCGCGGAGTGAGGTATGGGAGCAGTGAAGCCGAAGACAGCTGAGTTCATGCTGGGCGCCGCCCGCCTCGACCAGCTCCCGCGCGCCGGCCTTCCGGAGATAGCGTTGGCGGGCAGGTCCAACGTGGGGAAGTCGTCGCTCTTGAACAAGCTCACGGGCCGGAGGAAGCTCGCTCGCATCTCAAAGACGCCCGGCAAGACCCGCGAGCTCAATCTCTACGAGATCGACGCCAGGCTGGTTCTTGTCGACCTGCCCGGCTACGGGTACGCAAAGGTGGGCGGGGCGAAGAAGCGCAGATGGGGAGATCTGATCGAAGCCTATCTGAGCGGACGTGAAGAGCTTCGCGGCATCGTACATCTGGTTGATGCGAGGCACGAGCCCAGCGCTCAGGACGTGCAGATGCACGAGTGGATAGGGTACTACGATGTCCCGGCGTTGATTGCGGCCACGAAGGCTGATAAGATAGCTAAGTCTAAGCGCGAACGCTCTCTCCAGGCTATCAGGCGGGTCCTGGAACCTGCGCCCGGCACACCGCTGATCCTCTTCTCGGCGGTGACCGGGCAGGGCGTTGACGAGGTCTGGAAGTGGATATGGGCAACGGGCGGGTCCAGGTGACGGACACCGGTCTGAACGCGCCCGAGATCGCGGCGATCTGCAACGGCCTTTCCGAAGCAGCGCAAACGGGCCACGGTCGAACGGTGTACGACGGATACAGTCCATGGCCGGAATGAGGTGATCGACCGCCCCGAGCCGGCCCCAGCGGAGGCACAAGATGAAGTCGAAGCTCTTCACGCCGGGTCCCACCAAGGTACCCGGTGCGGTACTGAACGCGGTGGGCAAGCAGGTCCTCCACCATCGCTCACCGGAGTTCTCTGAGAAGGTGAGACACGTGCAGGACGAGCTGGGTAGGCTGCTCTCCACACACAACGATACGCTTCTCTTCACGTGTTCGGGCACGGGGATGATGGAGGCGGCGGTCGCCAACCTGCTCTCGCGTGGGGACAAGGCGATGTGCCTTGTGAACGGCGTGTTCGGCCAGCGATGGGCGGACATATGCACGGCGTACGGCGTGGAAGCGGTGTGCCACTCGATCGAGTGGGGCAAGAGCGTGGACCCCTCCGATCTCGACCGCGCCCTGGACCGGCATCCGGACGCAAAGGTGGTCTTCGCCACACACAGCGAGACATCGACCGGCGCGCTGAACGACGTGAAGGCGCTTGGAGCTATCGCGGGCAAGCACGACGTGGTAATGGCGGTCGACGCCACATCGAGCGTAGGCGTGCACGAGCTCCGCATGGACGAGTGGGGAATAGACGTCATCATAGCGGGAACCCAGAAGGCGTTAATGACGCCTCCGGGGCTGGCCTTCGTAGCGCTCAACGGACGGGCGTGGTCGCTGGTCTCGGACTCCGACCTGCCCACCTTCTACTTCGATTTCACCAAGACCTGGAAGAGGCTCCAGAAGAAGGGCCAGACGCCTTTCACGACCGCCGTGTCCCTGGTATACGGTCTGGAGGTGGCGCTCGCGATGATGGAGGAAGAGGGTTGGGAGAACGTGTATGCGCGGCACGCGGCCATGGGAGCGGCGACGCGCGCCGCGGTCAGCGCGCTCGGTTTCCGCGTGCTCCCTGAGCACCCGGCCGACGGCCTCACTGTGGCAGTGTGCCCGGAAGGAATAGACGGCAACAAGATCGTCCGCGTGGTCGACGACGAGTTCGGCGTCCGGTTCGCCGGAGGTCAGGAGAAGCTGTCCGGGAGGGTCTTCCGGATCGGCCACATGGGCGGGATACGAGAGCGCGACCTGGCCATGGCGGTAAGCGCACTGGAGCGAGCGCTTGTTTCGATGGGGCACGACATTGAGATAGGAAAGGGGCTCACGGCTCTGGAGGAAGTGCTGCTGAAACGAACGGTCGCAGCGTAGAGTCTGGGCCGTTAGCTCAGTCGGTAGAGCACCTGCCTTTTAAGCAGGGAGTCGCTGGTTCGAGACCAGCACGGCCCACCAGCAACCTGAAGCGGCCGGAACGCAAGCGGCGGCATGACCGCCGAAGGGGGAACCGGATGCAGTACGAAGAGCAGCAGTTCTGTCGCTCGTGCGCGATGCCGATAAACGAGCCGAATCTGGAGCAGATGTCCGAGGCGTACTGCGAGCACTGCATGAACGACGAGGGCACACTCAAGTCGCGCGACGAGGTCAAGGCGGGAATCGCCAGATGGATCATGGCCTGGCAGCACGTGGATGAAGAGACCGCCATGAAGCGCGCGGAGCACTACATGCACGCCATGCCGGCCTGGGCGGAGGGGAAGTAAGCCGCGGCGACACGGGTTCGGTACCCAGCGCGCGGAGGCGCGCGTAAGAGAGAGACGGCGAAGCCGTCACATCAGGGTACGCGAGCGTCCGGAGCGGGAGCGAGGGAGCGCGAGCAATCCCGTTGGGGCATGTGACGGGAGAGGTAGAGACCAGAAGCGATCGAGACAGCGTCCCCATCGTCTAGTCAGGTCCAGGACACCGCCCTTTCACGGCGGCAACACGGGTTCGAATCCCGTTGGGGACGCCAGACCAGAGAGACCCAGCCGTTGGCTGGGTCTCTCTGGTCTTGTACCTGACGGACACTTCGAACCCGTCGCGTTCGGTACCCAGCGCGCGATAGCGCGCATAGGGAAGAAGCGGCGCAGCCGCGACCTCAGGGTACGTGAGCGGCCCGAGCGTAGCGAGGGAACGCGAGCAATCCCGTTGGGGACGCCAACGCAAGAAGACCCGCCCAGAGGGGCGGGTCTTCGCGCGTTCGTGCTCAGCGGACACTTCGAACCCGTCGGGTTCAGTACCCAGCGCGTGGACGCGCGCATCAGAACGAGGCCGCGAAGCGGCCTCATCAGGGTACGTGAGCGGCCCGAGCGGAGCGCGGGAGCGCGAGCAATCCCGTTGGGGACGCCACAGCAAGAGGGGCCCACACTGTGGGCCCCTCTTGTGCTTCGCTCAGATGCACGCTCGAGCGCTCCGCGTCGGAGCATGGGACTCCGTCCGGCCTCCTTCGCGACGCCAGGTCCATCATCCGCTCTGCGATTCCTGCTCTCGGGCCTTCATCGCTCGCATCAGGCCGGCCATGCCGCCACCCACGATCACGGTGGACACGGCTGCGACTCCACCCAGTATGTGCTGTATCATATCGTAGGCCTCGCGGGCTCCGGCTCCCTTGAGAGTGTGGGCCACCATGAGGATCGTGAAACCCCAGAGACAGGCGTTGACTATGATGATCGTTCCCAGAATCGCTGCCGGTTTCCTCACTGTGTGCCTTCCTTTCTCTTCCAGACTACGACAGACCTCTGGTTGCTAGGGTGTGTTGCCTTCGGGGTCAGGGGTTTCTCCGTCACCGAACCGCCTGATCAGGCTTTCAAGGCCCGGCGGACGAAACCGCGCGAGAGTGATGCCGTTCGTCAACTCGCGGACATCGTCAGCAGGGCCGGAGTAGACTGACCTGGGTCCGATCGCAATAATCTCTGCCGACAAGTTGTTGTGCTGCATGCACGAAAGGAAGTTGCTGTTGCTCCATACGGCTTCGTGAACCTCTTCCATGTCCATCGAGAGCAAACCCATCACGTGTTCCAGACTGTCGGCTACGACGCTGATCTGCTGTCCGGGCCAACCCACCGCTGCGAGGTCGTGTTCTTCCACGTACAGCGTGTGCACACCCTCGATCCTCTCCCCGGCGTATACGTGGCAGGCGACGAGCGCGCCGGACGCGGCTGCGTCGCGCAGAGTCTCCGCCATCAGTCTGCAGGGGCCCGGGGAGAGGTCGCAGAGCACTACCTTCTCCGCATCGCTGACCATTGCCCTCGCCCGTTGGATAACCTGTTCTACGGTCTTGAGGTGGAAGACGCCTCCGTACGCGGAGGGAGAGGGGAGAGCCTCCAGCTCGCGCTTGGCCTCGAGACGGTGCCGCTGGAACTGCCTCTCCAGGTTGGCCAGAACCTCATCCGGGGGCACAGCCTGGCACAAGTTGCTCTGCCCCGACTCGACGACTATGGCTCCCTTGTCCTCGAGGGAGCTCAGAGCTTTGTAGGTGTTGGCCGGCTGCTTGCCGATCTCGTGGCTGATCCGATAGCCCGTCGCGGGTGAGTTCTCAACAAGATAGGCGTAGACCAGAGACTCGGTCTCCGTGAAGCCGAGGGCCTGGAGCGGACCGGGGTCATAGTCGTGACTCATAGTCCTCCTGAATGACTAGAACAAAGGAATATCATCAGATATTAGTAGTATATGATACTACTATCGTGATGTCAAGCGGATCAATAGCTCCACTGCCTGGTAGCGGCCCGTCGGGCACTTGCGTCGAGCGAGTGCAGAGGAACGGTTACCTGGGCCATCCTGGCGCTCCCGTGCCAGGCGGGGAGCCAGGTTCCCAGGCAGATGAGCTACGAGGTGATGCTCACCGATGAGGCCGACCAGCCGCTAGCCGACCAGACTGTTTGGTCGCGCGAACCGTCCGAATCGCGTGGCGCCCGGCGCTCTTCCGTGTTATCCTCTCGATTGTTCATCATAGACAACGGCGGTCGGGGCTGCGTACTCACATGCTGGAGGTGTCCTCTATGACTCGGTGCCGCGCTTCTCTGCTCGCGACTCCCGCCATTCCCCTGTTCGCGATCTCTGTCATCCTGGTGCTGGCGGTCTCAGCGCCGGCCGACCCGCTGTTCGACGCGCGCCGCGACTTCTACTGCGGGGACTGGCCGCGCGACGTGGCGGTCGGCGACTTCAACGGAGACGGTCATCAGGATCTGGTCGTTCCTCTGTACGATGATGAGGAGGCCGCGGTCCTCCTGGGGAACGGCGACGGGACGTTCCAGGAGGCGGTCGAGTACGAAACTGCCGAGGACTCCTGGGACGCAGAGAACCCCTTCGCTGCGGCTGTCGGCAGGCTTGACGCGGACGAACACGACGACATCGTCGTGGCCAACTGGGGATCACACAACATAGGCTGGCTGCTCGGCATAGGCGACGGAACGTTTGCCGTGGCCGACACGATACTCGCGGGCGGGGGTCCGAATTCCGTCGTGCTCGCTGACTTCAACGAGGACGGCTCCATAGACGCGGTGACCGCCAACTGGCACGAGGCGAACATCACGCTGCTTCTTGGGGATGGGGCGGGCGACTTCACCTACCCCGCAGTCCCGCAGTACGACGTGGGAAGCGGTCCCTACACGGTCGTGTACGGCGACTTCAACGAGGACGACGACCTGGATCTGGCCGTGGCCAACTTCTGGGACGATGACTACTCCATCCTGCTGGGGAACGGTGACGGCACGTTCGATCCCGCGGTCGACTATCCCGCGGGCGACGCGCCCCACGACATATCCATCGCCGACTTCGATCGGGACGATAACGTGGATCTGGTGATACCCAACCGCGACAGTGATGACGTCTCCGTCTACCTGGGCAATGGTGACGGGACCTTCCAGTCCGGAACGACGTACGAGACCGGAGACGCGCCGTACTCCGTGATCGCAGGTGACTTCGACGGAGACGACAACCCCGACTTCGCCACCGCGTGCAGGTACGACGGCCTCGTCCATGTCTTCATGGGAGACGGCGCCGGCGGCTTCGCCGCGGGCGTCCCGTACGTCGTTGACGGCGAACCGTACTCGCTCGCTCTCGGCGACTTCGACGAGGACAACGTGGAGGATCTCGCCGTCGCGTGTCGGGAGGGGGAAGGTGTCTCCATACTGCAGGGCAGGGGTGACGGGACGTTCCGTGACACTCCGCGTGTCGACACCTACCACAACCCGTACGCGTTGGCTCTCGGATTCTTGGACGGCGACGCGGATCTCGACCTGGCCGCAGCCTGCACGCGGTCGGACACGCACAAGGTACAGGTCTTCCTTGGCGGTGGCGACGGTTCCTTCACCTTGAACGACGAGTACCCGGCAGGCGCCTTCCCGACCGCCATGACCTCCGGGCACTTCAACGGAGACGCACACATCGATTTGATCGTCGTCAATATCGACGACCGGAACAGCACCGTACTCCTGGGCGACGGGTCGGGGTCCTTCACGGCCGGCACATCCTTCGAAGTGGGTTATCCTTCAGCCGTCGTGACAGCGGACCTTGACGGGCGCGACGCCATCGATCTCGTCGTCTCCAACGGAGGCATGCGAGAGGTGTCGACATTCCTCGGAAACGGGGACGGCACATTCACATCAGCCGGTAGCTACACCACCGGAGGGGAATCGGGGCTGAGTGCCTACAGGCCGGCGCTCGGTGACTTCAACGGAGACGGTGACGCAGATCTCGCGGTTCCTATGGGAGACTACGACGACGGCATGCTCTCAGTGCTTCTCGGGAGTGGCGACGGATCGTTCGGAACTCCTGAGGTTGTCAATACAGGCGGCGACGGGAGCGGCCACGCTTCGGCCGGTCACTTCGACGGGGATGGCGAGCTCGACGTCGTCGTTCCGAACTACAACACGGGCGACGTGTCGCTTTTCCTCGGGAACGGTGACGGTACATTCCAGACGCCTACACAGCACGCGGTCGGCACTGTGCCAATAGACACGGAAGTTGGCGATTTCAACGGCGATGGCCACGACGATGTGGCGGTGGCCGCGACGAACGACGGAAACATTGTGTTCCTCTGCGGCAACGGGAACGGGAGCTTCATGGCGCCCGACGCCTACGCCGGTCAGGACGGCCCCCACGACGTTGTCTCCGGAGACATCGACGGAGACGGAAACCTGGACGCCGTCATGTCGAACACCAGCTCGGAAGACATATCGATCTTCCTGAACCTCCTCCCTGACAGTCCGATCGATGGTTCGGTCTATGCCGTTGCAGGTACGGACGGGACGGTTACCCTGAGGTGGGTCGCGCCCTCGCTCGCAGACGTGAGGGGACTGACCGTGTGCCGGTCCACGTCGTCGGACGGGCCTTTCGTGCTTCTGACGCCCGATCCGCTTCCGCCAGCGTCGCCGGCCGAGTTCGTCGACGACACTGCGTGGCCGGAGACGACGTTCTGGTACACGTTGACCGCGGTGCTCTGGAACGGTTCCGAGGAGCAGATCGGCGGCGTCGCCAGCGCGCGGACGGGCGGGTCGCTCAGGCTCTCGCTCTCTCCGCCCTTCCCGAATCCCGCGTCGTCGGCATGCGCGTTTACGCTGGATGTCCCGGAGCATGTTGGTCCTGTGGCGGTCGCCGTTTACAACGCGCGCGGCGAGCTGGTCAGGGAGCTC
Source organism: Candidatus Effluviviaceae Genus IV sp. (assembly GCA_014728245.1). Lineage (GTDB taxonomy): Bacteria > Joyebacterota > Joyebacteria > Joyebacterales > Joyebacteraceae > WJLY01. The sequence goes on along the minus strand of WJLY01000290.1, from coordinate 5,729 downwards.
ATGAGCGCTGCTGTAGAACGCGGAAGGTACGAGGTCAGCTGGGACGGAACCGACGCGCGCGGCGTGAGGGCGGCCGCCGGCGTCTACTTCGTCAGGCTCTCATGCGGCGGCCGCGACGCAACGAAGAAGGTCGTTCTCCTGCGATAGCGTCGTCCATCAACGTGATGTCTGCTCTGCGCGGTTCGACCACAGGGCCGGGTCGGAGGGCATGTTGTCGCGCCGCTCCCTCAACGCTCATTCGGCCGAGTTTGACACCGCTCCGCGGGCATTCTATACTCGCAGCTGTCACAGCACCGTAGTCTGCGACGGCGCTGGCCGGGTGGTCGTGGCACAGGCGCGGGACGTTCCGCGACCCGTCGGACAGCTCGACAGGGCGGTGCTTTCTGAACGAAAGGAGCACGTTCTTGCCCTCGAAGGCCAAGCCTTCTGCGGACAGCTTGGCGGCGGGCGCGGTCTATCTCGCGCCCGCGGTCTTCCTGAGCGCCTTCCTGATCTTCCAGGTTCAGCCCATGATCGGGAAGCACATCCTTCCCTGGTTCGGCGGCGCCCCGGCGGTTTGGACCACGTGTCTGCTCTTCTTCCAGTCGCTGCTGCTCGCCGGGTACGCGTACGCCCATCTCAGCGCTAGCCGTCTGCCTGTCCGCTGGCAGGTGTCGGTGCATCTCGTGCTGCTCCTGGCCGCAGTCACCGTATCGATCCTGCCGGGGAAGGCATGGCAGCCGCAGGGCGATGAGTACCCCCTCTTCCGGATCATCGCCATGCTGCTCGCGTCTGTGGGGCTTCCGTTCTTCGCGCTGAGCGCCTCCGGGCCGCTGCTCCAGTCCTGGTACACAAGGCTGCAGACGAGACGCACGCCCTATCCGCTCTATGCCGTGTCGAACGCGGGGTCACTGCTCGCCCTCATCAGCTACCCTCTCCTCGTCGAGCGGCAGCTCGCCGTTCCCGCGCAGGCGCGCGTCTGGTCATGGACCTTCGCCGCGTTCATAGTCCTGTGCGCGACCGTGGCCTGGTTCCTCTGGAAGGCGCGCTCGGGAAAAGCCGAGCGTTCGGGACGCGCCGGCAACCCGGGCAAGGGTGGTGGAGAGAACCCCGGACGCAAGGCCCGCAAACCGAAGAAGTCCAGGTCCGGAGTGAAGGAATCCGCCGGGAAGGCTGCGCCCGCGGCCACGGCGCCCAGGCGACTCGACCAGTGGCTGTGGATCGCGTGGTCGGCCTGCGCGGTCATCCTCTTCATGGCGGTGACCAACCTGCTCACCGTGGACATCGCGCCCATGCCGCTTCTCTGGGTGCTGCCGCTCAGCATATACCTCGTCAGCTTCATAGTGACATTCAGCAGCGTACCCGTCTACAGACGCCGGATCTTCGCCGTCCTCCTGGTCGGCGCCCTGGCCGTCTTCGTCTTCGCCCTGCCCATGGGCGTCACCGTGCGCGACATACTGCTCAAGACCGGAGTGACCCAGAAGATCGCGCTTGCGAGTGTTGCCCTGTTCATCCTCTGCATGGTCTGCAACGGCGAGCTGTATCGCCTTAGGCCGGACCCATCGCACCTCACCAGGTACTACCTGTCGATCTCCGTGGGCGGCGCGCTCGGCGGGTTCGTCGTCGCGGTGATCGCCCCGAACGTGTTCCTGCTGAGGCAGGAGCTCCAGCTGGGGCTGATCCTCTGCTGCGTGCTCTACCTAACGACAGTCTACAACGACCCCAAGACGATCCTGCGCCAGGCCCGGTACCGATGGGTGTGGGCGTCCTCGATCGTGGGGGTGATACTCGTAGCGGGATGGACGTGGATCTTCGCGGCAGGGATGCTGAAGGACTCCGTCCGGACCGAGCGCGACTTCTTCGGCCTGGTGCGCGTGAAGGAGGTCGGGATCAGAGATCCTGATGAGCCCCACCGCCTCGAGTTCTACAGCGGCACGACCCTCCACGGAATGCAGCTTGTCGACCCGCAGTTTCGCACGGCGCCCACCGCCTACTTCGGCGTCAGCACGGGCGTGGGCCTCCTCATGAACACGTATCAGGTGGAGGGAGGCAGGCGAATAGGCATAGCCGGAATGGGCATAGCCACCCTGTCCGCTTACGGACAGCCGGACGACGAGTTCACCTACTACGAGCTCAACCCGACCGTCGTGGACGTCGCGTACAAGCAGTTCAGCTACCTTGAGGCGTCGCCGTCCGAGCACGAGATCCTGGTCGGTGACGCGCGGCTCAACCTCGAGAGGGGGGGAGCCGAGGTCTTCGATATTCTGGTGCTGGACGCGTTCAACAGCGACTCGGTGCCGGTGCATCTTCTGACCGCGGAGGCGATGGAGGTGTACGAGAGCCGCCTGAGCCCGAACGGTGTGCTGGTGTTCAACGTCACGAACGACTTCGTGGACCTGTTCCCGCTCATATACAACCTGGCCGAGCTGCGCGGGTTCGAGGCGATGGGCATCGTTAACACGCCGCTCGTCGAGGCGCTGTCGTTCGAGTCCTACTGGGTCCTGCTGTCCAGGAATCGGGACGTGCTTCGCGCCGTGGCGGACAGAGCCGAGCCTCTGCGGTCAGAAGGCATCGTTCGATTCGTAGCTCCGAAGCCGCATGAACGCGCCAGAGTAGGCGTCTGGACCGACAACTTCAGCAACATCTTCGACGTCCTGCGTATCAACCGGCGATAGCCCTTCCGCTTCTCTCCGGTGACTCCGCTCTTCCCAGCTCCCATATCCGCTCGAATCCAGGCCGGTTGCTGCGCGTCAAAACGGGTAGACACGCGGGAACAAGCGTCTGGAGACAACTATGAAGAGGTTGATCGCGGGACTGATACTGCTGGCCATGGCTGCGTTCTTCGTGGCCGCGTCGGGAGAACAGGAGAAGGACATGGGCGACACGGAGTATCGTGAACTGACGCCGGAAGAGGAAGCAGTGATAGTGCACAAGGGAACTGAGCGTCCGTTCACCGGTGAGTATTACCAGCATTTCGAAGAGGGGACCTACCACTGCAAGCGCTGCGACGCCCCGCTCTACAGGTCGACAGACAAGTTTTCGTCGGGATGCGGGTGGCCCAGCTTCGATGACGAGATAGAGGGCGCCGTGAGGCGGCAGACGGACGCGGATGGCGTGAGGACGGAGATTCTGTGCGCGAATTGCGGCGCCCATCTGGGTCACGTGTTCGAGGGCGAGAACCTCACCGACAAGAACACGAGACACTGCGTGAATTCGGTCTCGATGGTCTTCGTGCCGGAGGAGGAAGCCGCCGCCGCGACGGCGCAGGAAGGAGCGACGGTGGACACAGCACGGGCCTACTTCGCCGGAGGGTGCTTCTGGGGAGTGGAGTACCACTTCGAGAAGGAAGAGGGAGTCGTTTCGGCCGTATCAGGCTACATGGGCGGATCCGCTGAGAGACCTTCCTACGAAGAAGTATGCTCCGGGCGGACGGGGCACCTGGAAACCGTGAGAGTGGAGTATGACCCTTCGAAGGTGACCTACGAGGAGCTCGCCAGGCTCTTCTTCGAGATTCACGATCCTACACAGGCGAGCGGCCAGGGGCCCGACATCGGCAGCCAGTACCTCTCGGCGGTCTTCTATGAGACCGAAGAAGAGAAGGAGACGATCGAGAAGCTGATCGGGATCCTCGAGGACAAGGGCTACGACGTGGCCACGAAAGTGCTTCCGGCGGATGAGTTCTGGCCTGCGGAGGACTATCACCAGGACTACTACGAGCGCAAGGGGCACAAGCCCTACTGCCACGCGTACGAGAAGAGATTCTAGGGTATTCGCCAAGCCCTATTGCCACGCGTACGAGAGAACCTTACAGCGAATCACCCGGTCGATCGAGTGGCACCCCAGCAGCACGTCACCGCAGGAGACGGCCTACTCCTGCGGTGATACACAAGTGAGAACACCCGCCCGTTCCGGGGCGGGTGTTCTCGCATTCAGAGTATGACGAACGGCTCAGTAGATCAGGCGGTACCGGAGTTCCCCGATGCTTCCGGTCGTATCGAGCACGATGTTGTGATCGCCGGCGTTCTCCCCGGGGCATGTCACAGTGAAGACGTACGAGCCGGAGCCGAACGTGACAAGTGTGTCTGTGGAGAGTTCCGCAGCCTCGGCGCCGGCCTGTGTGCTGGTACCGTCACCGTTGTAGGCGTGATAGGTCACGCCGTACATTCTGTCGTTCTCGAAACCGGTGACCGTGCAGACACCGCCCTGGGCTGGGTGGCCGGCCGCCAGCTCCAGGGTCCACGTCGTGTAGTGCGGGACGGCGATCGTCTCTGTATTGCCCGCCCAGACCGTGCCGGACTCCCGGACGTAGTGCAGGGAGCCCAGGTCCTTGCCGTCGACCATGTCGGCATTGAGGTCGGTGCAGACCGTGCCGTTGTTGACCGCGACATCGCCGCTGGCGTTCCCGGCGTCGTGGCCGTCGACAGCATCCGCATTGAGGTCGGTGCAGACCGTGCCGTTGTTGACCGCGACATCGCCGCCGGTGTTCCCCGCGTCGCGGCCGTCGACCATGTCGGCATTGAGCCCTGTATTGGGCGACCAGTTGTTCAGCGGAATGTCGCCTGCCTGGCCCCCGACATCGTACCCGTCGAGCTGGTCGGCATTCAGGTCCGTGCAGAGGGCGCCGTTGCTGACGGCCACCTCACCACTCGCGTTGCCCGCGTGGTAGCCGTCGTGCAGGTCGGCGTTGAGGTTGCTGCACACGGTTGTCGACCTGACGGAGACGGGCGCCGAGCCGGTGGCGACGTTCGCGCTGATGTCGTCGGCGACGCTGAGGGAGCCGGCCACGTCGAGCGTGGCGCTCGGCGTTGTCATGCCGATCCCCACTGAGGAACCGTCATCGTAGACCATGGAATTCGTCAGCGTGGTCGAGTCCGAGAACTTCGGCAGGTAGTCGCTCGTCCCGCTCCCGCCGATGCCGGTCGGCACCGGCTGCCACGTGCCCTGGCCGTACTCACCTGATGTCAGGACATAGCCGTCGGCTGATCCGTTGGGCATATCGAACTGCGTCGTCACATAGACAGCGCTCGCGCTCAGTGTCGACAGATTGGCCATATTGCCCTGCATCTCGTAGAAATGGAGATTGTTGACGTGCGCGCTGCCCTGCACGTCCAAGTCGTGCGTCGGGTTCGACGTACGGATGCCGAGTCCGCCATCGACGGCGTCGTAGTGAAGGGCTGTCGCGGCCCCCAGCGAGCCGCCGTCGTTGAAGATGATGTCGCCACTCGAGCCGGGCGGCGTAACGCCGGGCACCGGCTGCCAGGTGCCCTCTCCGGATGCGTCGGACGTGAGGACGTAGCCGTTCGCGGCGCCGCTCTCGAGGGTGAGCGAGTTGTTCGCGTAAAGGTCCATCCCGAAGACCCAGTCGGCGGTCATGGTCGTGGCCTCGACATCGTAGCACGTGACGAGTCCGTTGAACCGCACGCTGCCATCAACGTCGAGGGGTAACGACGGGCTCGACGTCCCGATTCCCACGTTGCCGCTCATCCGGTAGACGTTGCCGCCGGACTCCGTCCAGTCGGTATCTCCCGGCACGCCGCCCTCGAGCGAGTCGGCGACGGCTGCGCGGCGCGCGTAAGGCGCTGCGGTCAGCTCGACGCGCGGTGTGAGCTCCGGCTCCCCCTCCACGGCGATGCCGAGCCAGTACGGTGCGTCGAACGGCAGGTCGAGCGGTGTGTCGCTCCCGAGGATCACGTTGAAGATCCCGTCGGTCACGGCAACGTGTTTGGATCCGGACCACAGCGTATTCCCGG
>WJLY01000038.1 GCA_014728245.1 Candidatus Effluviviaceae Genus IV sp. | reverse complement strand
CCTCTCGATCTCGGTTTGGTGATCACGGAGGAAGCGCTCGACTCCTTGGACAGCGGTCGGCGCGTTCATCGTTCCCAGTAAGCCCTCTACGTTATTCTCGAAGCGGTCCCGATGCTCCCGAAAGAACGCGGCGAGTGCGACAGCCACGACGTGCCTTGAGACAATCTTACCGTTCGTGACGGTGAGGATAGGGGGCTTGGCCTTGCCTGCCATGATGCGGAACGGGTCATCAAAAGCCGCCTGGTCGTGCGGACGACGCCGACAGTAGGTGATCGCGAAGCCAGGATGCACTCTGCGGCCTGCACGGCCCACGCGTTGCGCGTAGTTGAACGGCTCAGGGGGAGCGTTCCTGAGGAAGATAGTGTCCAGGTCGCCGAGGTCGATCCCAAGCTCGAAGGTAGTCGAGCAACTCAAGAGATGGATGCGCCCTGCCTCGAAGTCATCCTGGAAGCTCCGGGCCTCCTCACGCGCGATTTGTGCCGTGTGCTCCTCGGCGCGGAGCATCGGCGGCAGGGGTTGGCCGTAGAGCACCCGATAGTGATCGGCCGCGACTGCGGCCTCGGAATCGGCCTGAATCAGGTCTCCGGGACACCCGTAGCGGGCGCACACGTTGCCGATGGAATCAGCATGGAGGCGCCCGCAGGTCGCACACCTGAAGAGTCGGTCAGCCTTCCCGAGTAGCTGAGCGCGCCACCACCGGGGGTTGGCTCGCCGGCCATTCCCGGCTGCGCGCAGCAGTGGCACCCTACCCTCATAGCGCGACGCCATCTCCCAGACCTCGCGAAGGAGCGCTTGGGCAGCGTCAACCCGTTCGGCTGGGGTCATGCCAGCCGGCCCGTGGCGCTCCAGCCAGCGGGAGAGAAGCGCAACACGCCTCGTCTTCGCGCCATCCCACGCCTTGGTCGACCGCCCTCCTCCGATCGCCATTTGGCTCTGCTTGGCCTTAAGCTTCAAGTCGTCCCACTGGACGCGCACCGAGTGATCCGCATCCAGTTCCACACAGCGATCGGTCCGAAGGCTGTCGAGAAGGTATGCGACAAGCTTGCGAGCGTCTGCATCCTCCAGGTTCCACGGCTGCTGCCCCAGCGAGGCAGGAAGGCTCAGATCGGTGGGGAGGTGGAAGAACCACCTGACGAGTCCTACACCTTCGAGAGAGATCCGCGGCTGATCGGTCAGGAGTTCGCGAAGTAGATGGACCCACGCGCTCTGCAGGCGTTCCCGGTCGGTGAGCGGAACGCTGGCTCCTTCACTCTTGAGCAGCTCCCGGATCTCGAGCGCCAGCTCATGCAGCCCGACTTCGGAAACGCCCGTGCCCGTGATCTGGCGCAGGGCACGTAGGACCAGCACGCGGCTATGGATCGCCTCATATGTGTCCTGGAGGTACCAGGCAAAGAATGCGGCCTCCTGCCGGCCGTCCGCGAACGCGAGGACTTTCTGCCTGCTCTCCGGGAGGAGTTGGTGAAGGGTCGTGGCGATGACTGCGTTGGGGCCGTCCGTTCCGTGCGTGATCTCCCGGACGGGATCGGGTGCTCTGTAGCCGCAGCGCCCGCACCGTCTGAGTTGATCCTCATGGCTCTCGCGCTCCTCCTCGAAGACGAGACGGAGCGTTGTCCCGTGTCCGCACGTCGTGTCCTTTGGATTGGCCGACCTCCGACTGAGTTCCCCGCACTGTGTGCAGAAGCTCACGAGGCGACTGTTGCTGCTCTCGGGCTTCTCGTCGGCTATTCCATCAAGTGGCCGGTAGAACTCGATCTTGTAGTCCTGTTCGGTCTCGTCGCGCATCGCCTCTGAAAGGTGTTCGCCCTCGCGCCGTCCGACCAGGTAGTGCTGCCCGCATTCTCGACACAATGCGATCTCGAAGGATCGCGCGGTTGCCCCGATTCCCGAGCCTCGGGCCAGTGAAACTTCCCGCTGCGGGTGATAGCGGATGAACGCCCCCTCGAGACCGCGAACAAAGAGATGATACCGGCAGGACAGGAGCGGCGACTTCGATCGCGGATCTTCAGCGCGAACGAGGAGATCAACGAGCGCTGAAACGAGGCGTGGTTGGTCCTCGTCAGGAGCATCTCCGAAGATCTCGGCACCAACTTCGATCAATTGGCGCGGCGACTGGAGTAATTGTCGAAGGTGGTGAGCACGTTCCTCGGTCGCGAACAGTCCATGGAGGCGGCCCGGAATCGATCCAGCCTGCGTTCCAGCGATGGGCGCTGGCGACAGGCCTTCCAGCTCCGCCGCGCATCCGGATGCATCTTCTTGACGAACACATTCGGCCAGTTTGAGCAGCGGCTCCACCCCGATTCGAAAGGAGGTCGACTTGAGGGACTCAATGGGCACTACCTCGCCGGTGAGGATGTCCTCATCCTCAAATGGCTCACCGAAGAGCTCCGTTGCGAAATCCGCGAGGGCCTTCCGGTCATCATCCCCGCGACCGAGGGACGCGCTCGTCGCAACGCACTGGAATCCCGCCTCCTGGCCACCCTCGCGAAGCCGCTGTTTCAGGCGACGGAGCAACATGGCGATCTCCATGCCCTTCGCACCCTTGTACTGATGCGCCTCGTCGAGAACGAGGAAACGCCAGGTCGCGCCACGGCCTTCATCGAAGAGCGGCGTCTCCTTCGGTCGCAGTAGGAGGTACTCGAGCATGGAGTAGTTCGTGAGGAGGATGTCGGGTGGGTGCTCGCGCATCTCCTCGCGAAGTATCAGTTCGCCCGGAAGACGCCCGACGAGCTGCTGTCTTGCTTTCCGGAACTCATCACGAGCATCCTCTGGTGTCTCGCCCGTGTAGCGTCCGAAGGTGAATCGGAACGGGCTCTTGTCTTGCTCGAGAATCTGGTGGAAATCCCCCAGGCGGCGGCGTTGATCGTTCGCCAGCGCGTTCATCGGGTAGAGGATCAAGGCGCGGACCCCGACCGATTGTTCGCCCGCTTGCTTCTCGCGGAGGAGATGAAGAATAATCGGGAGCAGGTAGGCCTCGGTCTTCCCGCTTCCGGTGCCGGTTGCGACCACGACGTTCCGGCCGCTGGCTAGGCGACGGATAGCCTCCTCCTGGTGGCTGAAGAGCGGACGGTCCCCGATCGCGGCTCGCGCGAACCCAGGGTCGATCTCTTGGCCGAGGACGTTACCGAGCACCTCGGAAACCGGTCTGACTCTGCGATAGACAGGAGTCGCCTCGAGGTAAGGCCCACGCACGAGTTCCCAGTCATCGAGCGCCTTCTCGAAAGATGTCCTGAGTTCCGGATCCCGGAAGTAGAACATAGTCCGGAGGTAGCGCCGATACCGGTCGGCGATCTCGCGGCTTGCTTCGATCGGATCGAAGTGCAACATACTCATGCCTGCTCAACCTCTTCTCGACCAGTGGCTGCAACTGCTCCCCTGTCAGGCTCGAACGCCCTCAGCCATCGTTGCCAGCTTGCAACAGCGGTCGGATCGTGTGCGGCAAGCCTCCGGGCTTGCCTCTGCAGGCGCAATGGCAGTCGCCGCGTCGGCTCACGTTCGCGCAAGGCAGCGACGAGAGCGAGCGCTTGACGGATGAACTCGCGCGTCTCGGTCGAGCCGCCGCGGCGCGCCTCCCGGCGGGCCTTCCGGTACCACGTATTGCGGAGTCGTTTCACAGCGCGTCGATCATGCGCTGTGCCCTTCCGGCCGAGCCGCGTCGTCTTGCGCATGAGGGGAGGCGCTCTCAGGCACGAGAGATCGAGGCCTTCATCTCTGTGCTCCGGAGGTTGGTTCTCTGTCAACTGAACTGTTGCGACGACGACAGGCCCGTGCTCGGTGACAGGTGTTCGTACGGACATCAGTAAGACGCATGTGCCGTCCGCGTCCGCCCTTCGGAGGGCTTCGCTTTCACCCAGGTTTCGAAGCGGG
>WJLY01000289.1 GCA_014728245.1 Candidatus Effluviviaceae Genus IV sp. | reverse complement strand
TGCTGGTGCCGCGCGGCCTGAGGCTCAAGAGCGGGGAGGAGTAACCAGGTGCAGACGGGCGACGTGGCGCAGGAGCATCTTTCGGACGGCATGGCGGGCGCGTGCCTGGACGCGGAGGAGCCGTCGAGCGCGGCGGACACCCGGTTCGCGAGGGACGTGGCAGCGGGACTTACCGCCTCGCGGAAGAGGATCCCGTGTGTCTACCTCTACGACGCGCGGGGATCTCGCCTCTTCGAGCACATCACGCGTCTTCCGGAGTACTACCTCACGCGCGCCGAGTCGGAGATCATTCTGGACGGCGCGGCCGAGATCGCCTCGGGCCCCCGAGGTCCCGTACAGGTGGTGGAACTCGGGAGCGGCACGTCCGTGAAGACGATCACGCTGCTTCAGGCGTTGCTCGAAGCGCGGGGAAGCGTCACCTATCTGCCGATCGATGTGTGCGGTGATGCGCTGGCGCAGAGCGCGTCGCACATCAGGGCGGCCGTTCCCGGGATCGCCGTGAGGCCCGTAGAGGCGCGGTACCGCGAAGGCCTCGAGCGCATCGACGGCGACGGGGAGACGATGCTCCTGTGGCTGGGGTCCAGCATCGGGAACCTGGACCGGGACGACGCAGCGTCCTTTCTGGGAGACCTCCGCGAGCGGCTGTCGCCGGGCGACAGGATGCTCATAGGCATCGATCTCGCGAAGGACGCGCGTGCGCTCGAAGCCGCATACAACGACAGCGCGGGAGTGACGGCCGAGTTCAACCTCAATCTGCTTGTGCGGATCAACCGTGAACTCGGCGGAGACTTCGACGTCGACCGCTTCCGTCACGTGGCCGTTTGGAACGACGATGCGGGCCGCGTCGAGATGTACATCGAGAGCCGCTCCGATCAGACGGTACCGATAGAAGCGCTGGGCATCGCCGTCTCATTCGTGCCGGGTGAGCGGATACATACTGAGAACTCGCACAAATACACGCGGGGGGAGATAGAGAACCTCGCGCGGCGGGCCGGGCTTTCGATCGAGCGGCAGTGGGTCGATTCGGAGGGGCTTTTCAGTCTGCAGAGCTTCCGGGTGGACGGTGGCTAGTTCCGGAAGGCGCTTGGTGCGCCGGCGCCTCCAGCGCCTTCACGTGAGTGCGGTCGCCGGCCCGATCGGTCTCCAGGCGGGAAGTCGCTACCCTTCGCAGTCTTCCAGCGGGAGGTCGCCGGACGCGACGATCCTCCGGTGGAACGTCGCTATCCCACGCAGTCGTCGGGCGGGCGGTCGCTCCGTGGACCTTCTATGATCCTGCCTCTGCTCTGCTCGGACAGCGGGTCCGCGCGCAGCGCCCCCTCCGGCCGCTCGCGCCCCTCGTAGCCGTCGGGGACGCCCGACGCGATCGGGTTTTCCACATCGCTGCTCCACCCGAACCAGCCGTCGTCGTAGACGGCCGCCCGTTCCCACCCCATCAGATAGGCGTAGAAGGCCGCCTCGCTGGCCCGCCACCCCGTGCCGCAGTAGAACGCGACACGCTTTGTGCGCAGTAGCTCCGCTTCCTCCCACATCGCGGCGATCTCATGATACGGACGCATCGTCTGGTCGTGGTTCCGGTAGTTCTCCATGTGATAGGCGTCCGACCCGCAGTTGCCGAACACGGCGCCCGGTATGCGACCCTGCGGTCCGACGTAGTGGTAGCCGCTGGTCTCGCCGATGAACTCCTCCCAGCTCCTCATGCTGACAAGGTCTCCCTTGCGAGACGACAGAAGGTCCCTGGCTTCAGGGGTCGTAACGATGAGGTCCGGGCGCGCCGGTATCTTCCTCCCGAACCCGGAGACCGGCGTCGGGGGCGTCTCTTCGGTACTGACCTCCCGCCCTGCCCTTTCCCAGGACGCCAGACCGCCGTTCAGCACGCGGACGTCCGCGACGCCGACGTAGCGGAGGAGCCACGCCGCGCGCATGGCCGCGATCTGCCCCGCATGCCTTCCGGGCTGCTTCATCTTCATTGTGGGGCTGCCCGTTCTGCCGTAGAGCACGACCGTTGTGTCGTACGTGATGCCCAGGCCGAGGACCGCCTTCTCGAGCTCCGCCGGCGCGCGCCTGTTCCAGTCCTCGGGCCTCTCGAGTAGCAGGGTGTCAAGGTAGAGCGAGCCGGGAATGTGACCCTCGTCGTAGTCGTCGCGGTTGTCGAAGCTCACGTGCGCTACCATGTGTCGACGTCCGTCGTGGCGCTCGGCGGTGCCCCCCGCCAGGAGCTGTGCGAGCCACTGTTCCGGAACGAGTTTGTGGAACCGCTTCATCCGATCGACCGGTCTCTCCGGGTCGGCGGCCCAGGCAGAGTAGCCGCCCTCGAAAACGCGAACGGCATCGTACCCGAGGGCCTCCAGCTTCTGAGCGACGGAGGCCGCGTCCTGCCGCCCGTGTCCGTAGACCGCCACGTCTCCCGACGGCGTGACGTCCCTCTTGGCCAGCCACGAGACGATCCTCCTGCCGTCCAGCTCCTCAAGCCACCTGGCGGGGAGCGAGACCGCCCCCGGTATGTGGCCGCCGCGGGCCTCGCTCTGCAGCGACCAGCCGTTCCAGGCGTCCATCTGCCGCACGTCTATGGGCTTCATGTTCCCTCGGTCCACGGCATCTGTGAGTTGGGTCAGGGACAGAGCCGACGGCATGGCAAACCCTCCATTCATCGTGGTCACCTGGTGTCGGTCTCGACCATGGAAGCCCTTGCGCGACGAGGTGGCAACCGATGATAGCATCAGGGAGCGCCCGCGCAAGCTCTCGCGATGTCAGTCCGAGGAGCGCTACTCGATCTCGTTCGATTCCCTGCTCTCGGCAACCGCCAGCTTCTCCACCTCCAGGCGCTTCCGGATCTCGTCTGCCAGCCAGATCGAGCTGGACACGAGCAGGATCCGCAGCCAGTCAGCGGAGCTCAGATGCGTCGTGCCGAAGAGCTGCTGTCCCAGCGGCGTGTGGACTACAAGGAACTGCATCGCTACCGCGACGCCCAGTCCCACGAGCAGCCAGCGGTTGCCCAGTAGCCCGATCGAGAAGACGGACTGTGTCTGTGAGCGCGCGTTCAGGGCCTGGAACCACTGGAACGCGGCGAGCGTGGTGAATGCGACCGTGCGGGCGTGCTGGAGGTCGCCGGTCTGACTCTCCCAGTGGAAGAGCCCCAGCGTGCCGGCAGCCATGATCGGTGTGAGCATCGCCATGCGCCTGACCATCGGTCTGTTGACGATGGACTCCTTAGGGTCGCGTGGTGGTTCCTTGAGGACGTTCCAGTGTCGCGGCTCGACGCCGAGGGGGACGGTGCAAGCGCCGTCAGTCACGAGATTTACCCACAGGATCATGACCGCTGTGAGCGGGAGGCCCATCCCGAGCACGAGCGCGCCGGTCAGTGTCAGAATCTCTCCCAGGTTCGTCGCGAGGAGGAAGAAGACCACGCGGCGGAGATTCGAGTAGATCGTGCGTCCCTCTTCCACGGCGTCGACTATGGTCGCGTAGTTGTCGTCGGTCAGGACCATGTCGGCGGCCTCCCGCGCCACCTCGGTACCGGACCGGCCCATCGCCACTCCGATGTCGGCGCCCTTGAGAGCGGGGGCGTCGTTCACCCCGTCACCGGTCATCGCCACGACGTGGCCGTGGTCCTTCAGCGCCTCCATGATCTTGAGCTTGTGAGCGGGCGACACGCGCGCGAAGACTCGCGACTCGAGAGCAGCGTCGGCGAGCTCGCCCGTGTCCAAAGACTCGACGTCCGACGCGGTGAGCGCCCTGTCGCTCTCTGAGATCCCGACCTTCCGGGCTATCGCGAGCGCGGTCGTGGCGTGGTCTCCGGTGATGAGCACGGTGCGGATGCCCGCCTCCTTCGAGGCGGCGACTGCGGGTGCGGACTCCTCGCGGGGCGGGTCTATCATCCCCCAGAGACCCGCCAGCGTGAGCCCGGTCTCCACGTCGGACTCGCTGAGCTCCGCCTTGTCGGAACCGAAGTCGCGGTAGGCCCCGGCCATCACGCGGAGGGCCTCTCCCGCGAACCGCTCGTTCGCCGCACGGATCTCCGCGCGGCGCTCTTCATCCAGCTTCTCCTTCTTTCCGTCGATCAGGACGTGCGTGGCGAAGTCCAGCAGCCTGTCCGGCGCGCCCTTCACGATGGCCCGCCGCCCGCCGTCCGGTAGTCCGGCGCGAAGCGTGGCCATGTACTTGCGGTCGCTCGAGAACGGTATCTCATCTATGCGTCCGGCGCTCTCCTGAATGGCGTCGGGCTCGAGCCCCGCCTTGCGCGCCGCCACGAGGAGCGCCACTTCGCTGGGGTCTCCTTCCGACCGCCACTGGCCGTCAACCTCTCTCACTCGTGAGTTGTTCGTCAGGACCCCTCCGCGCAGAAGCTCTTCGAGCGGCGCGGGTATCTCAGCGAGTGCTTCGCCGTCCTCCGCGCGGATCGTACCCTCGGGATCGTATCCTTCTCCCGTGACCTCGAAGACGGTGCCGCCCGACCACATACGGCGCACCGTCATCTGGTTCTCGGTGATCGTGCCGGTCTTGTCAGAACAAATGACAGTAGTTGAGCCGAGCGTCTCCACCGCGGTGAGGCGGCGGACGATCGCGTGACGATCGGCCATGCGGCGAAGGCCGAGCGCAAGCGCCACCGTGATGGCAGCAGGCAGTCCCTCCGGAATGGCGGACACCGCCACGGCCACGGCGAAGAGCAGCATCTCGACCGTACCGTGTCCGCCGAGGAGACCCAGGAAGAAGACCGCGGTCGCCAGCGCGATGCCGAGGGAGCCCAGGACTACCCCGAGCCTGTGCATGCGTCTCTGGAGCGGCGTCTCTTCCCGTCCAGTCGCACGGACCTCCTCGGCTATCGCGCCGATCTGGCTCCGCATCCCGGTTGCGATGACCACGGCGCGTCCCTGCCCGCCCGTGACGTGCGTCGACATCCAGACCATGCTCCGGCGGTCGCCTACGGGAGTGTCCTCGTCGACGGGAGAAGGCTCTTTCGTCTCCGGCTGGGACTCGCCGGTCAGGGCCGACTCATCGACCCGCAGCTCGCTGCTCTCGATGACTCGCGCGTCGGCGGCCACGCGGTCGCCGGCCTCGAGGAGCAGCATGTCTCCCGGCACGACCTCGCTCGCGTCGATCCCCCGCGCCTCTCCGTCTCTCAGCACGTTGGCCGCGGGGGCGGCCATCTGGCGCAGCGCGGCCAGAGCGCCCTCGGCCCGCCACTCCTGGATGAAGCCCAGGACCGTGTTGAGCACTATGACGCCGGCAATGACCCCAGAATCTATGAGCTTCCCCGCCGCCAATGAGATGGCCGCGGCGCCGGCGAGGAGATATATGAGCGGACTTCGGACCTGTCTCAGGAGGAGCTTCGCCGGGTGGGCGCCGTCTTCGCTCTCGAGATCGTTCGGGCCGAACTCGTCGTGCCGCTCACCCGCGCGGTCGGCAGTGAGGCCTTCGGGAGAGCTCTCGAGCATGTCGAGAACGCTCTCCGCGCTCATGGAGTGCGGCGCTGACTGGTGTGGGTCGTGACGCATGTAGTCGTCTTCCTTGCCGTGCCCGGGGCGCTTCTGTACTGAGACGGCGGTTTCACGGTCCCGTCGCAGTCTACAGCATTGCACGACGAAGCGGGTCGATGGTAGTGTGAACTGCACCACGGCTGGGCCCGAAGGGCCCGGGGGAGGCCGAGTGGGGCTAAGAAAGAACCTCGGGTTGGTTCACGTTTTCAGCATCGCGACCGGGGCGATGGTAAGCTCCGGCCTCTTCGTTCTGCCTGGGCTCGCGCACGCGCGCGCCGGTCCCGCCGTCATCGCCTCCTATGTGCTCGCGGGGCTCCTGGCGGCGACGGGGCTCTTGAGCGTCGCCGAACTCACGACCGCCATGCCCAAGGCGGGGGCGGACTACTTCTTCGTGTCCCGCAGCATGGGCGCGGCCGCAGGCACGGTCTCCGGTCTCCTGACCTGGTTCTCCCTCTCGCTCAAGAGCGCGTTCGCTCTGGTTGGACTGGCCGCGTTCGCTCAGTTCGTAGTGCCAGTCGACCCGCGCCTGGCGGGAGCGGTCTTCTGCGTGGTCTTCGTCGCAATGAACCTGAAGGGAGTACGGGAGGCCGCTCGGCTCCAGGTCGGGCTCGTCCTCGTTCTTCTCGTTCTCATGGGGCTGTACGTCTTCCGGGGGTTTCCCGCGGTCGACGTGGCCAACCTGAAACCGTTCGTCCCGTACGGTATCCGGCCCGTTCTGGCGACGGCCGGGTTCGTCTTCGTGTCCTACGGCGGGCTTCTGAAAGTGGCGAGTATCGCCGAGGAGGTCGACAATCCGGGGACCGTGATCCCGCGGGCGATGGTCCTCGCTCTCGTCGTCACGGGCATCGCGTACGTGCTCATGATCTTCGTGACGAGCGGCGTTCTGAGCACCGACGTTCTCGACGGCTCGCTCACGCCCATAACCGACGGCGCAGCCGCCTTCATGGGGGCTTCGGGAAGGACCGCCCTCAGCGTGGCGGCGGTACTCGCGTTCCTCACGACCGCCAACGGAGGCATCATGGCCGCCTCCAGGTACCTGCTGGCACTCGGTCGTGACGGTCTCGTTCCCGAGCCGCTAGGCAGAGTCGGGGAGAAGACCGGTACGCCGCACGTCGCTCTACTCGTCACGGGCGCGCTCGTGATCGTGGCGCTCCTGGTCGAGCTGAGCTTCCTCGTGCAGGCGGCTTCGGTGGTGTTCCTCGTGACGTACCTACTCTCCAACGCGGCCGTCATCGTGCTGCGTGAGAGCGGGCTCCAGAACTACCGCCCGCGTTTCAGGGCGCCCGGCTACCCGTGGCTGCAAATCGCCGGGATCGTAGGCATGCTGCTTGTCATCCTGGAGATGGGCGAGGGCTCGTTCGCCACGGTGATGCTCCTCGTCGTAGTCGGGTTCTGCGTCTACTGGTTCTACGGCCGGACGAAGCCCGCCATCGAGTCCGCCCTCCTGCATGTGATTCACAGGATCGCCGCCAAGGAGCTCTTGACGGGCACGCTGAACGCCGAGCTCAAGGACATCATCAGGGAGCGCGACAGGATCGTGCGCGACCGCTTCGACGCCGTCATCGAGGATTGCGTGGTGCTCGACCTTGAGGACAGCGTGTCGCGCGAGGAGTTCTTCAACGTGGCCGCTGCCGCGCTCGCTCCGAGGACAGGGATGGAGCCGGCGGCGCTCGTCGCGGCGCTCAAGACCAGGGAGCGCGAGAGCAGCACGGTAGTGGCCCCCGGTCTGGCCGTGCCGCACGTGATCCTCGAAGGGGAGGGTATCTTCGACATCCTGCTCGTTAGAGCGAGGGAGGGGATCCGGCTGTCTGAAGACAAGCCGCCCGTACACACGGCGTTCGTGCTGGTGGGCACGATGGACCACCGCGACCTGCACCTGCGGGCTCTCTCGGCGATCGCGCAGGTCGTCCAGAGCCCCGACTTCGAGCGGCGCTGGATGGAGGCCGGGAGCAAGCAGGAGCTTCGGGACGTCGTGCTCCTTGCAGAGCGCAGGCGGTAGGGACGGGAGTGAGTGTCCCCTCACCATTCCGGAGCTGAGTTCCGCGACTGAAAGGGGCTGCGGGGCCGGCATGGCCAGCCGTGGCGATGCGAGCGGCCGGTGGCGCGAACCCGCACGAGGGGCGACACGCGGGCGGCCAAGGTGTATGATAGATGTGTGGGGCGGAGGAGACGCTCTCGACGAAGGAGGTGGGCATGGCCGATTGAAGGAAGCAGTTCACCGACCCCCCGGCAAGGTTCGAGCAGCACAGACAAGGGGGTCAGCGCCATGTCAATCCACTCCCTCACCGCTGAACAGAGGTTCGAAGCACGTCACTCCGCCCGCCTTTGGTGGGGACTTGTCGGCGCCGCGATCATCCACCTGGCGCTCATTCTCATCCTTCCCAGTCCCCGCTTCCGTCCGTACCAGTTGTCCGAGCAACCGTTGATTCATATGGTGGATGCGCCGCCGGCGATAGTCATCCCCCCGCCGCCCGAAGAACTCCCCAGGCAGGATATCATACCGGCAATCGCCCCGAGCGACGATGTCGGAGCGGACGCGACCATTCCCGCGACCGTTCCTGATCCAAGCGCGCCCCTCCGCGATCCGGTCTCCCACGGCCGTCCTCCATTTTTCGAAGCGGTTGACGAGCGGCCCGCGGTGATCAAGCGCGTCCATCCGGCCTATCCGGAACTGGCCCGGCAGGCGGAACTGGAGGGCGTCGTTGTTCTCAAGGTGGGGGTCGATGAGTTCGGCCGGGTCAGAGAGGCCCTGGTGATCGAGTCCGTGGCCGGCCTGGACGAAGCCGCTCTGGAAGCCATCTACCGGTGGCGGTTCGAGCCGGCGAGGCAGCGCGACGTACCGGTACCGGCGTGGATCGTCATCCCGATCAGGTTCACTCTGCGGGACTGACCACGAATATCGTCCCGAGGCCGCTGGTCAACGAGGCCCCGGCAGCGTGCCGCGGTGACCTGCTTGGCTGTAGGACGAGCTACGGCAGGTGTGTCCATAATCTCTTGGAGATACGCCACCCGGCACCTGGTTTCCTGGCTTCTGCAGGGTGGCCCTGCTATAATAGAGACAACTGGCTGTGATTCGAGTCTCCTCGACCCGGAGAGTGCGAGGACCGTGAGGTCTTTCATCACACTACTCATCTGTCTAGGCTTGGGTGCTTCCGGCGCCCACGGGCTGGCGGTATGCGTCGGTTGCGACGGAGGCGTTGCGCTCGAGGTAGTCGTGGACGGGGCCTGCGCGTGTTCGCTGTCGAGGCTCTGTCAGGACACCAGAGGGAACGTAGAGGAACCGCGGACCCACCGCCACGCTCTGACCACTAGCTCCGCGCACGATGGTTGCCACGACACGCTGCTTGGCCGTGACGCGTCCTTGCTGCCTAAGACACCTTCCACGAAGCACACGATCTCCCGCTCGGGTTCATCCGACGCGCCATTGCGGGAATCGCTCGTTGCGCTTGCCACCGGACAGGGTCTCGGACCTCGCTGCGGAATCGCGCTGCGCGGGTCGCCTCTTCCCGGGTTTCTCCGCACGACCGTTCTTCTGATCTAGTCCACCTCAGCTTCATCTCACGCTCAAGAGCGGAGAGCCGCTCGTCGTACCCGCATGGGCCGCATCTGGTCGCGGCCGCCGGGTGGGCGCGCCGCTTCCGCCGGATGCACGCCGATTCCGTGAACTGCCGGTTCTTCTGTAGTGGAGGTAGGTGAAACGATGAAGCAGACAGCGATCGTGCTCGTTGCGGGAGCGATGGTCCTCGCCCTCGCGATGGGCGGCTGTAGTGGTGAGGACGCCGACGAGCACGCGGGCCACGACCACGGTGCCGAGGAGGCCGACGAACATGCGGGCCACGACCATGGTGCCGCGGAGGCCGACGAACATGCGGGCCACGACCATGGTGCCGCGGAAGCCGACGAACATGCGGGGCACGACCATGGTGCCGCGTATGTTGGCGAGCATGCGGGCCACGACCACACCGGCGAGGACGCCGACACGGAGGACTCGCACGCCGGGCACGATCATGGCCAGGAGGCACTTGTCGCCCTCTCGCCGCGTGACCGCGACGACGCGGGGATCCGCCTTGCGGAGGCCGGGCCGGGCGACGTGGAGCTGACGACACGGCTCCTGGGGGAGGTCCGAGTCAACGAAGAGAGGCTCGCTCACGTTGTGCCGCCCGCGTCCGGCGTCGTACGGGAGGTGCGTGCGCGGATCGGCGACCGCGTGTCGGAAGGAGACCTCCTGGCCGTGATCGCGAGCCGCGAGCTGGCCGAGGCGAGAGCCCAGTACGTCAACGCGCGCGGTCGAAGGGAGC
>WJLY01000288.1 GCA_014728245.1 Candidatus Effluviviaceae Genus IV sp. | reverse complement strand
TCTGAGCAGGTTCGACGAGGCGCACGGGAAGGCGGAGGAGCTTCTCTCCGGAAGGCTTCACGACGACGTTCACGAGAAGGTCGCCTACGCGCGAGCGTTCTCTTCGTTTCTCGCTCACGAGAGGATGAGGGCTCTCGACGAGTTCCGGGAGATGATCGAGGAGGACCCGGCGGGGAGTCTGGTGAACGATGCCCTCCGGGTGATGCTGGTGATAGCCGAGGCGGAGGAATCGCTCGGCTCGGAGCCGGTCACTCTCCTGGCCGACGCGCACTCGGCGTTCCTTCGCGGCGACAGCTCCTCGGGCTACGCCAGGCTGCGCGAGATCGCGGACGCGTACGAGGGCACGGCGGTCGCAACCGAGGGCCTGCTGCTGCTCGGCGCGGCTGCCGCCCAGGAGGGCGAACACGATCGAGCCCTGGAGACCTACGCCCGCGTTCTGGAGGAGAGCGAGTCCCTGACAGCGAAGGCCGAGGCGCTCATGCGGACGGGCGACATACTTCTGGAGAAGCTCAACCGGCCGGCGGACGCCCTGGAGAAGTACGCCGCGATCCTGGAGGAGCTGCCGACGAACGCGCTATCGGGCGAGGCGAGGAGGAAGATCGACGCCGTGAGAAAGGGAAGGTGGCTGGAGGGATGATGAGGAAGAACCCCGCGCACCGACTGATCCCCGCGATGCTCTGCGCGGTCGCGGCGCTGCTCCTGCCCGCGGTCGCATGCGCGTCGGCGCTGATTCCGATGGACCTTACGCAGACGGACCATCTCAAGGCCTACGGCGTCGCCTACTGGGCACTGGAGAAGGGCTACCGCGTCGAGTGGCTGCTGAACTACAGGAGCGGGTCGTTCAACATCCTGGACGGCGGCCCGGACGTGATCGAGGAGTGCCGCTACAGGGGCGTCTCCTGGGAGGAGCCGGCCGCGGGCGAACTGGCTGAAATCTACCGTACCATAGAGGAGGAGAACATGGAGGTCGTCCTCCTCGAGAAGGCGCCGGCCGTTGCGCTATACGCCCCGGACAACATCCAGCCGTGGGACGACGCGGTCATGCTGGCGCTCGAGTACGCCGAGATCCCCTACACGCTCGTGTGGGACAAGGAGGTGCAGTCCGGCGAGCTGACCAGGTTCGACTGGCTGCACCTGCACCACGAGGACTTCACGGGGCAGCACGGCAAGTTCCACGCGTCGTTCAGGAACGCCGAGTGGTACCGGGAGCAGAAGGCCTACTACGAGAAGCTGGCCGCGGAGCAGGGGTACGGCTCCGTCTCGGAGCACAAGAAGGCGAGCGCTCGGGCTATCAAGGAATACGCGCTGCGCGGGGGGTTCCTCTTCTCCATGTGCTCGGCGACAGACAGTTACGACATCGCGCTCGCGGCGGAGGGGCTAGACATAGTAGACGTTCCGTACGACGGGGACCCGCCCGAGCCGGGTTTCCAGGGCAGGCTGGACTACGAGAAGTGCCTGGCCTTCACGGGCTTCACGCTCATTCCCAGCCCGAACGTCTACGAGTTCTCCGACATCGACATGACCGATGTCACGCGCCTGCGGCCCCAGGAGATCGACTACTTCACGCTCTTCGAGTTCGCGGCGAAGCACGACCCCGTTCCTACGATGCTCACGCAGTGTCACGTGAACGTGGTCCGCGGGTTCATGGGGCAGACGACGACGTTCCGCAGAAACCTGATCAAGCCGTACGTGACCGTCCTGGGAGACTACCCGGAAACCGAGGAAGTCAAGTACATCCACGGCAACGTCGGGCGCGGGACATTCACCTTTCTTGCGGGGCACGACCCGGAGGACTACAGGCACATGGTCGGCGACCCGCCGACCATCCTGTCGATGCACAAGAACTCGCCGGGCTACCGGCTCATTCTCAACAACGTGCTCTTTCCCGCGGCCAAGAAGAAGGAGCGGAAGACGTAGGGACCGCGTCTCACTTCCTCGCGTCGGCAAGACGCATTCGCTGCTGCGAACCGGAGGAGGAAGTCGTAGAGGCGGCGCTACTCATGCCTCCCGTCCCACGGGGAGCACGGCCGGGCCTGGGCGCTACTCATGCCTCTCGTCCCGCGGGGAGCACGGCCGGGCCTGGGCGATGGCCTGAGAGCGCAGACCCTTCAACCGGTCCTCTATCGCGATCCAGTGTGGTCCCCCCACCTCTCCCGAGGGTGTGTGGTATATGAGATACAGGCCGTCCGGCGTTACGATGGGGCAGTTGTCGTAGCCCTCGGAGTTGATCGGCTCTCCCATGTTCACGGCTTCCGTCCAGGTACCGTCGTCGCGTCGAATACCTGCGATGGGTCGGCCGCCCGCGCGTCGAGCGCCGCGGAAGCGGAGACAATAACGAGCACGAACGCTGCCAAAAACTTGAACATGGGTCGCCCCTCGGCTGTCTGCCCCCGGGCGCGGCGTGATGGCGCCCGCTACTAACAGACACACTGAGACAGGGGGGGCGTTGAGGGTCGAACGGGGGGATCGGTTCTGCGGACGTCCCTTGCGAAGAGACCTCCACGGGGCATTTGGACCCCTGGGCGGGTGACTCCCGCTCCGAGCGGGCACTCGCTCTACACACGAGCCTCGTGCCGCGTCAGCCGTCCGATCCCACCTTGACCCGGGCCGCCCTGAGACTCCTCGGCGCCTCTGCCGCGACCATTGCGCCGAGTACGAGCAGCACGGCCGACGCGATCCCGAGCGCGAGATTCACGCTCTGGCCCTCCGGCGGGAAGAGGAACCCGTAGCCCTTCCACACCAGCGCACCCATCGTCGTCGCCAGCATGAAGACCGCGGGGTAGAGCGTGAACTTCGCGGGCTTCCTCACCCCCACGAGATAGGCGGAGAGGACGATAAGCGTGAGCGCCGCGACGAGCTGGTTCGCCGCGGCGAAGACCGGCCACAGAACCGACCACTTGCCAGACATCGCCAGCAGGAAGGCGGCCACGACGCCGACCGCCGACGCCACGAACCGGTTGGCCATGAGCGGGATTCTCTCCGCGAAGAGTTCGCTCGTTATGAAGCGCGTGATGCGGACCGTCGTGTCGAGCGTCGTCATCACGAACGTCTTGAGCATCGTGATGCCCACGAGGGTCCCGATCGCGACGGTGAGGATGGGAGCGGTCAGGCCGCCGTAGCCCGCCCCGAACGCCTTTATCGGTCCACCCTCCTTCAGGACCCCCAGAAACGACTCGGGCGAAGACTCCGGCGCGGCCCACTTCAGGCCGGCGGCCACGCAGACGATGGCGAGCGTCGCCACGGCGCCCTCCGCGAGCATCGCGCCGAAGCCTATGGGCTTGCCGTCGCTCTCACGCTTGAGCTGCTTGGACGTCGTGCCTCCGGCCACGAGCGAGTGGAACCCCGATATCGCTCCGCACGCGATCAGTATGAAGAGCATCGGCCAGAGCGGTCCCTGCGTGGCGTGGGACCAACCCGTGAAGAACGGCGCGCTGAGCGTGGGCCGCGTGATCGCGAGGCCCGTGAAGCCCAGGACCATACCGATCACCAGGACCCAGGTGGAGATGTAGTCCCGCGGCTGCAGGAGCACCCAGACGGGGAGCACCGACGCTATGAAGCCGTAACCGAAGAGGAGGACCATCCAGGTCGCGAACGCGGCATCGCCTCCGAAGGGTAGAGACAGGGGATAGAGATACCCCAGATAGATCGAGAGGCCCAGGAGCGCGAGCGAGCCGATCGTCCCGAGCGCAACGGGCAACTTCCTCCGGAAGGTCGCCCACCCGAAGAGCCCGGCGATCGGTATGATGGCGAACGTCGGGATGACGATGGCCGGCGTGCTCATCAACGTCTGGGCCGCGACAACGACGAAGACGGCGATCATGAGTATGAGGGCGAACCAGACGAAGAACATGAAGAGAAGCCGCGCCCGGGGGCCGACCACCTCCCTCGCGATTGCGGGGAGCGACTTGCCGCCGTGCCGCACTGAGATCATGAGCGAGACGTAGTCGTGAACGGCGCCGAAGAAGACAACTCCGAGCGCGATCCAGAGAACGCTCGCTCCCCACCCGAACGCCGCCACGGCGGCCACGGGGCCGATGATGGGGCCCGCTCCGGCTATCGACGAGAAGTGGTGCCCAAAGAGCACCGGGCGACTGCCGGGGCAGTAGTCGACTCCGTCGTATAACTCGCAGGAGGGCGGCTCCCGGGAGTCGTCGGGCCGAACGATCCGACGGTCGATGATGCCGCCGTACCAGCGGTAGGCGATGACAAGCCAGATGATCACAACGACAGCGAGGAAGAGGCCGTTCATGAGCGTGACACCTCCGTTGTGCGATCGAAGCGGAACCGACTCCATCGTATCGCCGGGAAAGCCGGCGCGCAAGCGAACGTGTGCGGCGCCGCTACCTCGCGGAGCCGCGAGCTACGCCAGCGGCCGCGGCGAGTCCTTCATGCGGTAGCAGCCGCGAGGCGTCTCGGACGCCCGGGAGCAGAAGGCCTCTTCCGCGGGCTCGGAGCTTGAACGCGGCGCGGGTCCGTGCAACCATACAATGCGGCGGCGCGGCACCGCCGCGCGCGGGGGTAGGACGGCGCCGGTACCGACGGGAGAGGGATGGGAGCCGGCAGAAACATAGGTAACAGACCGGTCGCGGGCGACAATCTCGCCCGCGCCGTCGGCATGATCGTGCTGGCCGGGCTCTCGTTCTCGATGGTGGGCGTGGCCGTCAGGATGTCCGGCGACGTGCCGGTCTACGAGAAGGTTTTCTTCAGGAGCATAGTGTCGCTCGTCGTCATGGGAGCGTTCGCGTTCCGTGGTGCCGAGAAGCCGTTCGCGAGGGACGGGCAGACGAAGATGCTTCTCCTGCGCGGGGCCTTCGGAACCACCGCGATGACGCTCTACTTCTTCGCCATCAGCCGCCTAACGCTCGCCGATGCGACCATACTCAACAAGCTCTCGCCGTTCTTCGTGGCGGTCTTCGCCGTCGCCTTCCTGAGGGAAAGGCTCTCGCGCCATACGATACCGGCGCTCGTTGTCGCGTTCCTCGGGGCCGGACTCGTGATCAAGCCGCAACTGGACATCGGGGCGACCGCCGCCATCGCGGGGCTCCTCTCGGCCGCCGGATCCGGGGCCGCCTATACGGTCGTGCGATTCCTGCGTGGCAAGGTCTCGCCCTACCGCGTCGTCTTCTTCTTCGCGCTCGTGTCGACGGTCGCGATGGTGCCTCCCATGGTATTCCGCTACGTCGCGCCGTCGGGAAGACAGCTTCTCTTCATGCTTGGCGCCGGCGTCTTCGCAACGACCGGTCAGCTGTTCCTCACGCTCGCCTACCACCAGGCTCCGGCGACGAAGATCTCGATCTACAACTACGCGCACGTGGTGTTCGCGTTCCTCCTGGGGCTGGCTATCTGGGGGGAGGTTCCCGACGCGCTCAGCATAGTCGGGACGGTTCTGATCGTGGCGGCGGCCGTCTACAACCACGTCAAGGTGATAAGCGTGAGGGCGGTCCCGCCTCCTTCATAAGAGGCCCTCGCGCGTGAAGCCCTCGAATGCGGCTGACCGCCGCGTCTCACCACATACCGTCCGAGGCTCATTCAGCGCTTGCATGGCTACCGCTCATTGCGCTATAATTCGTGTTACGTGTCAAGTATGGCGCGAGGGGCCGACGCCGCCATGCCCCTCTTATCTGTCGCGCTTCAGACGCCCTGAACCCTTGCCCCCGGCGGACAGAGTCGACAACGAAGATGAGCGGTCGCAGGTTTGTTGTCAGGCTGCTTCTGGTGCTCTCGGTCCCGGCGCTCCCCACTGGCGCCTGGGCCACGGGAATCTCCACTCTCACAGACGACGGCGCATGGTCGTGGTTCTCAGACCCGAGAGCTTTCTGTATCGGAAGCGTCGTTCACGCCGGGTGGGTCACGGCGCGCGGCGACATCCAGGTCGGCGCCTACGACCTGCTTGAGGGCTCATCGAGCATTTGCGACCTGGAGGAGGGCTTCGGACCGGACGACCATGACTACCCGGCCTTCTGCCGGGCATGCGACGGTCGCTACACGGCGTTCTACTCCGGCCACGCCGTGTACGGGACCTGCAATCTGCTACGCACGAGTCGCTGGCCCGGGGACTGGATGTGCTGGGGCGAGCGCGATTCGACCGACGTCAATACCAGCGGTGGGGCCGGGGTAACCTACTCCAATCCGTATCCGGTTCCGGGCGATACGAAGGACATCTTCCTCTTCTGGCGTGGCGGGGACTGGAAGCCGGCTTACGCGCGCGGCTCATATGACGCGGACTCCGCGACGTGGAGCTGGCAGCTCATGGGCCGTTTCATAACCGTCCCCGTGGGACGGCCGTACGTGAAGTACGCCACCGACGGCGAGCGGATCGGGTTTGCTTTCACCGACGGCCATCCCAAGGAGACGCCCTGCAACGTCTACTACGCCGAGATACGGGAGCACGGCGGCGAGAACCTGTCGTTCTTCCGGGCCGACGGCAGCGTGATCAAGCCGATGAACTACGGAGCCCTGACGCCCGGCGAGGCCGACACCGTCTTCAACCGCCTGGCGAGCCCGGAGACGACCGGGGACAATGCCTGGATTTGGGACGTCGCGTTCGATGAGGACGGAATGCCCGTCGTGGCCTTCGCTACCTTCCCGGCACTGGACAGGCACCAGTACCACTGGGCGCGTTTCGACGGCGAGACGTGGGAGGACGTGACGCTGGTGGCGGACGCCGGCGGATCGGTCGCGGACACGACCGTCGGAAACGCACAGTATTACTACTCGGGGGGTATCGCGCTCGATCCGGTAGACCCGTCGATAACCTACGTGTCCATCAAGAACGACAGGGACGGCTCCGACCTGCAGCAGCGTGTCCGCTCGCCGAACGGCATGTGGAGCATCTGGCCCATCGTGGAGGGGACTTCGTATGAGAACATGCGTCCCGTCGTTCCCCGCGACCGCCCCTCCGACACCGAGATGGTCCTGTGGATGAGCGGGGACTACGACTACTACAAGAACACGCCGCTCCTCCGGCGCGCGACGCCGGATTCAGCGGCGCCCGGGTCGCGCCAGCGAGACCGCGAGGTCGCAGGGTTACGAGCGCGGAGCGACACCCTGCACTACGACACGGCGATCAAGCTGTGGGCGAGCGCGGTCCCGACGTCGGTGTCGGAGCCTGATGTCTCGAAGGGCGTTGCTCTCTCCCGGATCCGGCCCAATCCCTTCGTGGCGCACACGAACGTCTCTTACACGCTTGCGCGGCCGGGGAGAGTGAGCCTGCGCGTGTACGACGTGTCCGGCCGTCTGGTCAGGACTCTCGCCGATCATGACGCCGGCGGAGGCCGTCACGGCGCGCGCTGGGACGGCCGCGATGAAGGGGGCGCGCGGGTCGGATCGGGCGTCTATCTGATGA
>WJLY01000287.1 GCA_014728245.1 Candidatus Effluviviaceae Genus IV sp. | reverse complement strand
ACCCAGGCCAGGAGCGCGCCCTCGCCGAACACGAGCCCGGCGCCCTCCCGGATCCTGGAAGCGGGCCTCACGAGCGCCTCCCAGCGGCCGCGCCCGAGCTCCCGGAGCAGAAACATCTCAACGCGCCCCCCGGTCGTCTTTCTGCCGAGGAACCGCGCGGGTATGACCGCGGTTTCGTTCACCACGAAGACGTCGCGCGGTCGCACGTACTCCACGATGTCACGGAAGACCCGGTGCTCGACGGAGCCGTCCTCCCGGTCGAGCACCAGAAGTCGCGATTCGTCGCGGCGGTCGGCCGGATACTGGGCGATGAGCTCCTTCGGGAGCGTGTAATCGAAGTCAGAGGTTCGCAAGTCACCGTCCCCGGGGTCCATCGCCGTAGCGCTCCCACTCGCTGTAGACACACCCGCAGTACTGCTGGCGATAGACGCCCATCTCCTTCGACTCGCGAACGCCGTCCATAACCCCGGGCCTGTAGTCGCGATAGAGGAACCGTACGCCGTGCCTGGCGGCGGCCTCTTCGCCGAGCCGCTTGATCAGCTCGTGGTCCTGGTGCGTGCTCACGAGCATGCTGGTCGTGAATGCGTCATAGCCGCCCTCCGCGGCAAGCTCCGCCGCGCGCTCCAGCCGCATGCGGTAACAGATCGCGCAACGCGTCTCCTCGTGGCCCACGACGGCGCGGAGGAACTCCACCAGCCCGTAGCCGTCCTCGTACGCCACCGGAACACCGAGAGCGTCCAGCACCTCGTGCGCCGCCTCGTTGCGCTTCCGGAACTCGACGAACGGATGGATGTTGGGATTCGCGAGAGCGGCCGCAACCTCATGCCCCTCCGAGAGAAGCTCCCGAATCGGCACGATGCCGCAGGGACCGCAGCAGATGTGAAGAAGGACGCGCACGCTAGAGCAGGCTCCCCTGCTCGCCCGACTCGCCGGACCCCTCGCCCGACTCGCCTGACGCTTCGCCCGCGCTCCCGGCCCGACCGCCCGCGCCGACGCCGAAGTACTCGAATGCCAGGGGCGTGGCCTCCCGCCCGCGCTGGGTCCTCTTGAGAAGGCCCTGCTGGATGAGGAACGGCTCGTAGATCTCCTCGATCGTCTCGGCCTCCTCGCCCACCGCCACGGCAAGGCTCTTGATGCCGACGGGACCGCCCGCGAACCGCAGGAGGACGGCCTCCATGATGCGGCGATCCATCTCGTCCAGACCTCGCTCGTCGACCTCCAGCCTCAGGAGCGACTTGTGGGCGACCTCCGCCGACACGCTGCCGTCGCCCATGACCTCGGCGAAGTCGCGCACACGCCGCAGGAGCCGGTTGGCTATCCTCGGCGTCCCGCGCGACCGGCGCGCTATCTCGAGCGCGCCGTCCTCGTCGACGGGCACCCCGAGTATTCCGGCCGACCTGGCGACGATGCGGGCCAGCTCTTCCGGGCCGTAGTAGTTCAGCCTCTGCGCAACGCCGAACCGGGACCGGAGCGGCGAGGTCAGAAGGCCGGCCCTCGTCGTGGCCGCCACGAGCGTGAAGTGCTCGAGGTTCAGCTTGACGCTCCTCGCCGAGGGGCCCTTGTCGAGCACGATGTCGACCGAGAAATCCTCCATCGCGGGGTACAGGTACTCCTCCACCACGTGCTGCAGGCGATGCACCTCGTCGATGAAGAGCACGTCGCCCCGCTTGAGGTTCGTGAGCATGCCGGTGAGGTCGTACGGGCGCTCGATCACGGGCCCCGAGGTGGCGAAGAGCTCGGTGCCCATCTCCCCAGCGATGATGTGCGCGAGCGTGGTCTTGCCGAGCCCAGGCGGACCGTAGAAGAGGCAGTGGTCGAGAGGCTCGCCCCGCTTCTTCGCCGCCTCGATGAAGACCGCGAGGTTGTCCTTCAGCGTCTCCTGGCCCACGAACTCCTCGAACCGCCTCGGCCTGAGCCGAGTGTCGAAGCGCGCGTCGTCGCTCGAGAGATCTGGTGTCGTGACGCGTTCGGGCATCCGCTCTACCTTCCCTTCCTGAGCGCTCGCATGATCAGATCTTCTACGCACAGGTCGCAGCCAGACTCCCGCTGAACCCTCAGGACAGCCTCTCTCGCCGCGCCTCCGGTCATGCCGAGCGCGACGAGCGCCAGCACGGCGTCGCCCGCTCTCTCGCGAGCGGGCTCCGCCCCGCCTATCGAGGCGACGTCCATGCCGGACAGCCTGTCCTTCAGCTCGACGATGATACGCTGCGCGGTCTTCTTGCCGATGCCCGATACGCTGGTGAGCAGCGCGAGGTCCTCGCCCACCACGGCCGAGTGAAAGACGTCGGGCGCAAGCCCCGAGAGGACAGCGAGACCGAGCTTGGGGCCGATCCCGGAGATCGAGGTAAGCTCGAGAAAGAGCGCCCGCTCCTCCGGAGTAGCGAACCCGAAGAGCTGAAGCGCGTCATCTTTGACGTGCAGGTGGGTGTAGAGGTGCACGTCCGACCCGGCCTCGGGAAGCATCCGGAACGTCGAGACCGGCGCCAGAAGCTCGAACCCCACGCCGCCCACGTCGACGACCAGGCCGGCGGGCGACTTCCTGAGGAGCTTGCCCGTGAGCTCGGCGATCATCCGAACGGGCTCCCATCTCTCTTGTGGATGTGGCAGAGGGCGACCGCGAGCGCGTCGGACTCGTCCGCCTTCATCGAGGACACGTCCACGCCGAGAAGCCTGCCGATCATCGACGCGACCTGGTCCTTCGACGCCGAACCGACACCGACGACCGACTTCTTTACCTCTCGCGGGGCGTACTCGAAGATCGGGACCGAGCGCTGCGCGGCGGCGAGAAGGGCAACGCCGCGCGCGTGGCCTAGTTTGAGAGCAGACCTGACGTTGCGCGCCTGGAAAACGTCCTCAACGGCAACCTCGTCCGGCCCCACGGCCGCGATCCGGCTCGAGATCTCATCGTGAATCGCCCTGAGACGCTCGGGCAGCGGCGTCCTGGAGGACGTTGTCACACTCCAGAAGCCAAGAACCTCCTGGCGCCCGTCCTCGCTTGAGACTGCGCCCATTCCTGTCGTGAGAGTGCCGGGATCGATGCCCAGCACCACGACCCTCCCGGCCACGCGGTTAGTCCTCTTCCCTGATCCGCTCCAGAATGTCGTCCGGGATGTCGAAGTTGGCCGAGACGCCCTGCACGTCTTCGTGGTCGTCGAGCGCCTCCATGAGCTTCAGGAGCCTGCGCCCGTCGCCCTCTTCAAGCTCGACCGTGGTGCTCGGTATCCAGGTGACCTCCGACCCGCTGACGGACGTCCCGGCGGACGTCAGCGCCTCCCGGACCTGCATGAAGTCCTTCGGATCGGTCGTGACCTGGAAGACGTCGTCCTCGACCGACATGTCCTCCGCGCCCGCCTCGAGCACGATCTCCATCACCTTGTCCTCGTCGTTGCCCTCCGAGGGCACGGTGATGACGCCCTTCTGGTCGAAGTTCCAGGCGACGCTGCCGCTCTCGCCCAGATGGCCCCCGTGCTTCTGCAGGATGTGGCGTATCTCGCCGACCGTCCTGTTCTTGTTGTCGGTGAGGACCTGGATGATCATCGCGACGCCCGACGGCCCGTAGGCCTCGTACATGATCTCCTCGTACTGGACGCCCTTGATCTCCCCCGTGCCCTTCTTGATCGCCTTCTCGATCTTGTCGTTCGGCATGTTGTCGTCGCGCGCGGCCTGGACGGCCGTGCGGAGGCGCGGGTTCATATCGGGGTCGCCGCCGCCGCTCCTGGCTGCGGTCTCAATGAGCTTGGCGTGCTTGTTGAAGATCTTGCCGCGCTTTGCGTCGGTCGCGGCCTTCTTGTGCTTGATGCTGTGCCACTTCGAATGTCCCGACATCGGGCACCCTCCCTGCTACTCCTCGTCGGCCTCGACGGAGGACTCGGCCACGACCTTCGCCTGCACGTCGCCCGGCACTTCCTCGTAGTGCGAGAACTCCATCTCGAAGAAGCCCCTCCCCTGCGTGATCGAGCGGAGGTGCGTCGAGTACTTGTGCAGCTCGGCCAGCGGCACGAGCGCCTTCACGACCTGGAATCGTCCCTCCTGCCCGGTCTCGCGTATCTTGCCCCGACGCGAGGAGACGTCGCTCATGACGTCGCCGAGGTACTCGTCCGGCACGGCGACCGAGATCTGGTAGATGGGCTCGAGGAGCGTGGGTTTGGCCTGCTCGGCGGCGAGGCGGAAGCCTATCGAGCCCGCCATCTTGAACGCCATCTCCGACGAGTCTACCGAGTGGTACTTGCCGTCGTAGACGGCCACCTTGACGTCGACGACCGGATACCCGGCGATGACGCCTCGCTCCATCCTCTCGACGATGCCCTTCTCGACGGCCGGTATGAACTTGGAGGGGATGGCGCCGCCGACGATCTCGTCCAGGAACTCGAAACCCTCGCCCCTCTCGTTCGGCTCGAGCCTGAGCCACGCCACGCCGAACTGGCCGCGGCCGCCGGTCTGCTTCTTGTACTTGCCCTCGGCCTTCGATGTGCCCTTGATGGTCTCGCGGTACGGAATGCGGGGCTTGTCCAGCTCGACCTCGACGCCGTACTTGTTCTTCAGTTCTGCCATCTTGACGTCGATATGCTGTTCGCCCAGTCCGGAGACGATCGTCTGCTTGATCACGGGGTCGAACGCGGCCGTGAACGTCGGGTCCTCCTCCTGCAGTTTCTGGAGCGCCTGGGATATCTTCTCCTCATCGCCCTTCGACTTGGCGCGCACGGCGACCGATAGCACCGCCTTCGGAAACTCGATGCTCGGGAGCACGATCGGCTTGGCCTTCGCGCACAGCGTGTCTCCGGTGGAGGTGACCTTGAGCTTGACGACGGCCCCGATGTCGCCGACCGAGACCTGCTCCATGTCCTTGCGCTCCCGGCCGACCAGAGCGTAGACCGTGCCCATACGCTCGCCCTCGCCCTGGTTCGAGTTCAGGACGTCGCTTCCCGCCCCAACGCTGCCGGAATAGACGCGGAAGAGCGACAGCTCGCCAACGTGCTGCTCGGCCACCGTCTTGAAGACGAGCGCCGAGAAGGGCGAGCCGGCCTCGGCCGGGATCGCGACCTCCTCATCCTCCGAATCGGGCTTCGCGCCCTTCGCCTCCTTGACGGCAGCGGCCGACGGCATGACCGACACGATGAGGTCCATCAGCTGCTCGACGCCGGCCGACGACGTGGCCACCGTCGCCACCACCGGCGTTATGGTCGCCTGCGCCACTCCGACGCGCAGGCCCTGACGGATCTCGTCGGGCGAGAGCTGCTCCTCGCCGAAGAACTTCTCCATGAGCTGCTCGTCGTTCTCGGCCGCGGCCTCGATGAGCTGAGTCCGAAGCTCCGCCACCTCCTCGGCCATGTCCGCGGGCACTTCCTCGACACTGGCCTTCCCGCTGCCGTCGTACACGTACGCTTTCTCCTCGATGAGGTCGACGACGCCCTTGAAACCGTCGGCTGAGCCTATGGGGATCGTCACGGGCGCCGGACGGGCGCCGAGCATCTCGGAGGCCTGGTCGAGGCACTTGCGGTAGTCGGCGTGCTCCTTGTCCATCTTGTTTACGCAGATCATCCGCGGAAGCCCCGCGCTCTCGAGAAACTGCCAGACAAGCTCTGTGCCGACCTCGACGCCCGAGGGGGCGGCCATCAGGACGACGCCCGAGTCGGACACCCTGATCCCGGCCTTGACGTCCCCGTAGAAGTCGGCGTAACCGGGGCAGTCCAGGACGTTCACCTTGCTGCCCTTCCACTCAAAATGCCCCACACCCAGGTTCACCGTGATCTGGCGCTTGCGCTCGGTCTCGGAGTAGTCGAGAGCCGACGAGCCGTCGTCGACGCTGCCCATCCTCGATATCGCTCCGCCGGCAAACAGCATGGCCTCGGCCAGCATCGTCTTGCCGGCGCTACCGTGGGCGAGGAGGGCGACGTTCCTTATCTTGTCTGGAGACGGAGACTTCATGTTCCTTCCCTTCGGGTGGTTTCCTGTCGCGAAGGCGGCCTCGCGAAAGGCCGCACCGTGGTGTCATCAAACGTAAAAACATACCAGCAGCTTGGTCGCCAGTCAACCTGAAACTCCCACATTGCTGTTGCGCAACTCCCTCATTCCGTGCTAGTTTACAGGTTTGAAGCAGGTTCCATCGGGCGAGGGCGCCCTCGTGCGCGCTCCCCAGAAGACACTTCACCGGGCGGCCCGTCCCGCGGCCGCCGGGCCGTCTTGAAAGATCACGGAGGCTAGTGGCCAATGCTCGCAGCGCTTCGCACCAACACGAAAGTAATCCTCTGGATCGTGGTGATCGGATTCATCGGGTTCATCTTCGCCGGATGGGGCCGCGGCCTCCAGAGAGGCAGGGACGCCGCCGAGCGCGGCGTCATCGGCAAGATCAACGGCGTCGAGGTCACCTACAGCCAGTTCAACGAGTCGTTCCGGAACCGGCTGCGCAGCTACCTCGAGCAGACCGAGGTGGAGATCAACGAGTCGATGAGAAGCACCATCCGCGAGGAAACCTGGAACAGCCTGGTGGCGGATATTCTCATCCGGCAGGAGATCGAGGAACTGGGGATCGACGTCCCCGACGACACCGTCTTCGACCTCCTCTGGAACAACCCGCCCCAGCAGGTCTACAACTCTCCGTCGTTCCAGGACGAGGAAGGGAACTTCAGCTTCGACATGTACCACCGCGAGATCCAGCTCCACCCCGAGCGGTGGGAGGCCTTCGCCCAGATGTACAGGCAGTCACTGCAGCGGCAGATGCTGCAGAGGCAGATACAGTCCGGGGCGTTCATCACCGACAACGAGCTCTGGAACGGTTTCGTCGAGCAGAACGAGAAGGTCCGGGTCACCTACGCGCGCGTGGATCCCCGGTCGATCGAGGCGCAGCCCCTCATGCCTACGGAGGAAGAAGCCCGGGAGTACTTCACCTCGCACCGGGCCGAGTACGAGCAGCCTCCGACGGCGGTTCTCGACTTCGTCAGCTTCCCCAAGACGCCCTCCCCCGCGGATGAGGAGGACATCCGGAGCTTCCTCTCCGACATCGCCGCTCTGGCCCGGGGAGAGAGCGACTTCGCGGAGCTGGCCAGGACTCACTCTCAGGGTCCGAGCGGCCCGGAGGGCGGCGACCTGGGCTGGTTCGCAAGGGGCGCCATGGTCGGGCCTTTCGAGGAGGCCGCCTTCGCTCTCGATGTCGGCGAGGTCAGCGACCCGGTGAAGACGCGGTTCGGCTACCACGTGATCAAGGTCGAGGACAAGAGGACCAGGGACGGCCAGGAGGAGATCAAGGCTCGCCACATACTGATCGAGCTGACTCCGAGCGAGGAGACGCTGCTCGACATCGAGGAGGACGTGGTCGAGCTTCTCGAGCTGGCGGAGGAAGAGGACCTCGAGCAGGCCGCGGCCGACCTGGGCTACGAGGTCCAGGAGACCCCGCCCTTCGAGGACGACGGCTTCATCCCGGGCGTCGGTGAGATGCGGCCCGCGGTAGTGATGACCTTCGAGAACGATCCCGAATTCGTGTTCGGTCCGTTCGAGTCGCAGGAGGCGTACTACGTCTTCGAGATCGCTGAGCGCAGGCCGTCCGAGCTCCCCACGTTCGAGGAGCTCCAGGCGGAGGCCGAGGAGACGGGGCGCGAGCACCCGGCGGCCCTGGACCTGCTGAGCGAGCGCAGAGAGGACCGCGCCCTCGCCACGGCCCAGAGGATAGCCGACGCGGTCCGGGGCGGGGCTACGCTGGAGGAGGCCGCCTCGACCGAGGGATACGCCCCCCAGGAGACCGACCTGTTCTCGCGTCGGGACCACGTGCGGATGGTGGGCAGAGCGAACGAGTTCATCGGGACGAGCTTTGGTCTCAGGACGGGAGAGACGAGCGGCGTGGTCGAGGTCGGCGATCCGCCGGTCTACTACGTCATACGCGTCGAGGAGAAGGTCGCGGCCGACAGGGAGCAGTTCCTGGAGCAGCAGCAGCAACTGAGGCAGCAACTTCTGCAGCGCGAGCAGGTGGCCCTCTTCTCGGCCTGGCTCCAGGGGCTCATCGAGGAGGCCGACATAGACGACTACCGCGAGCGGTTCTTCTAGGCGGGACGGGCGCCGGTCGCGCCATGCGACTGAAGGCGATCTGTAGCGAGCACGACTGAGGCGCGCCACGTTACCCTGCCAAGGGCGGTCCGTCAGGCAGCCGAGGCCCGTCGCGTCACCCAACCGAGGGCGGTCCGTCGGTCGGCTGACGCCCGTCGCGTCACCCGCTCAGATAGCGGCCATGGTCCGAACCAACGATGACGATGATGTCGACGAGCGGCGTCTCCGGGATCTGCTGGATGACGCTGCTCGTGTCTATCAGGCGCGCGACTCTGACGGCGCTGGCCATGTCTCCCGTGCGATCGACGACGATCGACTCCGTGTAGTCAAAGCTGTCGGCGTTCCGGAAGTCGACGACGTCGAGCCCCAGATCCCGCAGATGGCGCGCCGTCCTCTGCCCTATCCCCTCGACGCCGCATCCGTTCAGCACCAGCACCGTGAGCCCCTCCGCCTTCGACGGAGGAACCGCGAACACGTCGAACAGGTTGAACGCCAGGAACACGATGGCCGCGATGAGCACGATGGCGGCCATCGTGTAGGCGAACGAGGCCCGGGACGCTCGCCGGGACGATTTTCGCCTGGACTTCCGCCGCGCGGACACTATTCCTCCACGTGCTCGAGCAGCCGCTCGTAGGTCTGCATGAGAAGCTCTGGGATGACGCGAGTTTCGCCGAGGACGGGCATGAAGTTGGTGTCGCCCTCCCAGCGAGGCAGGATGTGGACGTGTACGTGGCCCGGCACGCCGGCGCCCGCGCAATGGCCGAGGTTTATGCCCATGTTCATCCCCTGGGGATGGAATGCCCGTTCGATTATCCCCTCGGCCTTCGCCAGCGTCTCGATCAGATCGCACCGCTCCTCGTCGGCGAGATCGGCGAGCGTGGCCGCGTGCGTGTACGGCGCCACCATCAGGTGGCCGTTGTTGTACGGATAGGCGTTCATCATCACGAAGGACGCCCTGGAGCGAAGCAGGATCATGTTCTTCCTGTCTTCGTCCTCGGCGGCCTTCTCACAGAAGATGCAGCCGTCGGCCTTGTCCGACATCAGGTACTCCATTCTCCAAGGCGCCCAGAGTCTCTTCATTGCGCTCCCGCCGGTTACGAGGCCGCCCCGCGCCACTCGTCCGCGCGTCGCGAGACGCGCGCCCTCAAGTCCGGGTGTGCTCCATGGCGAAGCCCCGACACCCGCCTTCAGAGCACGATATTGTCGATGAGCCGTGTGCCGCCCACCCTGACCGCCACTGCGATCATGGTGCCCGGACCGAGCACGCCGACGTCTTCCAGCGTGAACCGGTCGACCGCGGCCGCGTACTGAACGGTGGCCGAAGGCCGTTCCTCTATCGCCGACCGAACGCCGTCCAGCACGGCCGCCGGGTCGGTCTCCCCCGCTTCGTACCGGACCTTCGCTTCGGTGAGGGCGCCGCTGATCGCCAGCGCGTCCGCCCTCTCAGCGGGCGACAGATAGCTGTTCCTCGAGCTCATCGCCAGACCGTCCGCCTCACGAACGGTCTCGCCGATCTCGATACTGACGTCCATGTCGAGGTCGGCGGCCATGCGCCTTATGACGGCCGCCTGCTGGCCGTCCTTCTGGCCGAAGACAGCCAGATCGGGCCGGACGATGTTCAGCAGCTTCGCCACCACCGTGCACACGCCGTCGAAGTGGCCGGGCCGGAACGCCCCGCACAGCTTGTCCGTGAGCCCCTTGACGTGGACGACCGTCGCATGCCCATCAGGGTACATCTCGCTGGCACCTGGAACGAACAGGACGTCGCAGCCGGCCTCCTCGGCGAGGTCGGCGTCCCTCGCAAGGTCGCGGGGATAACGCTCGTAGTCCTCGGACGGGCCGAACTGCGTAGGGTTCACGAAGACGCTCACGACTACCGAATCTGACAGCTCGCGCGCCAGCCGGATGAGGCTCAGGTGCCCCTCGTGCAGGTAGCCCATCGTCGGAACGAGCCCGACGACCTGTCCCGCCTTTCGGAGAGTCGCTGCTTCGCCTCTCATCTCCTCTACGGACGTGATCCGCTTCAGAAGTCCCCTCCCCCCGCGGCTCCCTCTAGTAGCTCTCATCCTCGCCGGGATAGTCCCCGCTTCGGACGTCCCTCACGTACGCCCTGGCCGCCTCCGAGAGGACGGAGCGAACGTCACCGTAGCGACGGACGAACTTCGGGACGCGGCCCGCGGTCATCCCGACGATGTCGCTTATGACCAGTACCTGGCCGTCGCAGCGCGGCCCCGCCCCGATACCGATCGTGGGCACATCTACCGCCTCTGTTATCTCGCGGCCCAGCTCGGCCGGCATCGCCTCGAGCACGATCGCGAAGCAACCGG
The DNA here is from genome assembly GCA_014728245.1 of Candidatus Effluviviaceae Genus IV sp. Lineage (GTDB taxonomy): Bacteria > Joyebacterota > Joyebacteria > Joyebacterales > Joyebacteraceae > WJLY01. Next base: position 13,937 of record WJLY01000287.1, on the reverse strand, counting down.
CCTCGGACAGCGCGACCGCGTCGTCCACGAGCATCCGCCTGGCGGTCTCGTCCTTGCCCTGCACGCGGTAGCCGCCCAGTTCGTGGATCGACTGCGGCGTCAGGCCGATGTGGCCCATGACCGGAATGCCGGCCTCGAGCACGGCGCCGACCTTCGGAACGACTTTCTTTCCGCCCTCGAGCTTGACCGCTCCGGCCCCTCCCTCCTTGACGAACCTGCCTGCGTTCCTCACCGCGTCCGACACCGAAGCCTGGTAGGACATGAACGGCATGTCCCCGACCACGAGGGCGCGTGTGTCCGCCCTCGCGACGGCCGCTGTCAGCATCAGCATCTCGTCGAGCGTGACCGGAAGCGTGTTCTCGTATCCGAGCACCACCATCGCGGCCGAGTCGCCGACCAGTATGAGATCGACGCCCGCCTCGTCGATGATCGTTGCAGTCACCCGGTCATAGGCCGTGAGAGCGACGACCTTATCGCCCGACTTCTTCATCGCCGTTATCGCGGGCGCTGTCATGCGCTTGGGTGCCATCGAAAATCCCGTTGCTCAGTGGTGCACGAGCGCGTACGCGCGCGCAAGCCCGCTGCTGCGCCGCGACCGGCCCCTAAGACCTCGTCCCCAGAGGGACGTAGTACGCGGTGCCCCCCTCGTGCTCCTCGATCTCGCGCGCCAGCTCTTCCAGGTCCGCCGTGTTGTCCGCGAAGTTGATGTCGTTGGTGTTGACCACGATGAGGGGCGTGTCCGAATAGTGGAAGAAGAAGTAGTTGTAGGCCTCGTTCAGCGTCTCTATGTAGTCGCTCGACATGTCGCGCTCGAACTCGCGCCCTCGACTCCTGATCCGTTCCATGAGCGTGTCGACCGAGGCCTGCAGGTAGACGACGATGTCCGGCTTCGGAACGTCTCGTTCCAGAAGATCAGCCAGCCGCTTGTAGAGCGCAAGCTCGTTGTCATCGAGCGTGATGTTGGCGAAGATCCGGTCCTTGGCGAAGAGGTAGTCCGAGACCACGCGCTCCATGAAGAGATCGTACTGCTTGAGCTCGGCCTGCTGCTTGTGTCGCGACAGCAGGAAGAAAAGCTGCGTCTGGAACGCGTACCCGCGCATGTCGGCGTAGAACTGCGCGAGGAAAGGGTTCTCCTCCACCACCTCGAGCTTGAGATGGGCGTTCCACTTCTTCGCCAGAAGAGACGCGAGCGTCGTCTTGCCGACCCCGATGACACCCTCGATGGCAACGTAGTTCTTCCGGGCCAATCGGCTCTCCCTCGACTGTCAACGAACCCGGGACCGTCGCTCGCCCCCGGCCTCAGTCGGCGCCCAGCCTGGGCGCATCGCCTATCCGCGTGACCTCGGTCCCCTGATCTCCCAGACGCTCCAGCAGTTCGGAGACCGTCGATCCGGTCCCCGGAACCTCCAGCTCCGGCGCGACCTCCGCGAAGGGTACCAGCACGAAGGACCTGTCGGGCATCCCGGGATGCGGCACGGTGAGCACGTCGGTCGCCAGCATCTCGTCGCCGAAGATCAAAAGGTCCAGGTCCAGCGTCCTCGGTCCCCACCGCTCCCGGCGGATCCGGCCGCAGCGGTCCTCGGCCTCGAGGAGCCTGGCGAGGAAGACCTCGGCGGCGAGCGTCGTATCGAAGCCCGCGACAAGATTGAGGAAGCGCGGCTGGTCCTCGACGCCGTAGGGCTCCGTATCGTATAGCGACGACACCGCCGCAAGCTCGATGTCGGGATCGGACGCGAGCAGGCGCAGGCCCCGCTTCACGAAACCGAGCCTGTCGCCCTCATTGGAACCTACTCCAACCCAGGCACGTGTCATGCGTCCTCGTCCCGCAGCGGCGTGGCCGGGACCGGCGCGCGTCCAGGCTACGCATGCGCGCCGCCGCGCGCTCGTCCCGGTTCATGCGCGTCGCGGCTCGCCCTCGAACGGCCGCAGCCTCGCCGCTACTCGCGCTCGTGCTCTACCTCGACCTCCACGTGATCGATCGAGCCGGCTATCGGCACGCTTGGCTTGCGGATCCTCACGAGCACGTTCTCGGCTCCGAACTTCTCCAGCACGTCCGTGGCGATCCGGTCGGCCATAGTCTCGAGCAGATGGTACTTCTTCCCTACGACCTCGTTCTCGACGAGCCTGTATACCTTCTCGTAGTTGACGGTCTTCCCCATGCTGTCGCCGGCGACCGCTTCTGACAGGTCGGCCTCGATCTCGACGTCTATCTCGAACCTCTGCCCCAGCTCGCGCTCGTTCTCTGAAGCGCCGTGGTAGCCGTAGAGCCGTATGTTCTCAAGCGAGACCTTGTAGCGGGCCATTCATCACCTCCTGTCGTCCGTGGGCCGCGGCTGCTCCGGACTCCCTCGCCTGCCGCGTCCTACAGGATCCGCGAGATCCGGTCGACCGCCTCCGCCACTCGCTCTTCCGTAGCGGTGAGAGCCATGCGAACGTATCCTTCACCGGACGGACCGAAGCCCGCGCCGGGAGTTATCACCACGTGCGCCTCGTCGAGGACCCTCTTGGCGAACGCCGTCGAGTCTCCGCCCCCGTCAGGCACGCGCGCCCACACGTAGAATGTCGCGCGCGGCCTCGGCACCTTCCAGCCGGCCTTCCACAATCCGTCCACGAGGACGTCTCTCCTTCGCCTGTACGTGTCTAGCTGCAGCCGCACCCTCTCCCGGGGGAGCTTGAGAGCCGCGAGCGCCGCTCGCTGTATGGCCGTGAAGACGCACGAGTCGACGTTGTCTTTGACCTTGCCGAGGGCGTCGAGGATCTCCGCGTTGCCCACCGCGAACCCGACGCGCCAGCCCGTCATGTTGTAGGTCTTCGAGAACGAGTGCAGCTCTATCGCGTTCTCCATCGCCCCACCCGACTGCAGGAGCGAGACCCTGGGCCCGTCGAACACGATCTCGGAGTAGGCTGCGTCGTTGACGACCGCGAAGCCGTGTTCGCGCGCCAGATTGAGAGCGATCTGGAAGAGCTCCGGATCGGCGGTCGCACCCGTCGGATTGTTCGGGTAGTTGAGGAACATGAGCTGCGCGTCATCGAGCGCGCGTCTGGACAGACGGTCGAGATCCGGGCGGAAGCCAAGCTCAGGCTCCAGCTTCACGTGCGCCACCTCGCCGCCCGCGAGCCACGACGCCGCCTGGTAGACCGGGTAGGCGGGGTCGGGCACGAGCGCCGAGCGCCCGGGGTCGAGCACCGCGATGGGCAGATGTCCGAGCGCCTCCTTCGTGCCGATGAGTACCAGAACCTCACGCTCAGGGTCCAGCTCGACGCCGTAGTTTTTGCCGAACCAGAGTGCGATCTCCTCTCTGAGCTTCGGGTCACCGCGCTGGCAGGGGTAGCGATGCGTGGACGGGTCCTCGGCCGCCTTCTTGAGCGCGTTCACTATCTCCGGGAACGTCGGAAGATCTGGATCGCCGATACCCAGGTCGACCAGATCGACGCCCCTCGAAAGGAGTTCGTTCTTCGCGCGGTCGATCTCCACGAAGAGATATGGGGGGAGCTGATTGAGCCTCTCCGCGCGTCTGAACTGAATGGCGTTTCTCATGGGTTCCAGACCTGCCGCCCGATGGACCGACAGACTTCCGACACCGGCGCACCTCTTCACACCGGCGCACCTCTCCGCTTGACGGCGCGCCACGACCACCCGGGCGTCGTCCGCGAAACGGCCCGAGGCACGGAGCTGACCGCGCCTGACTCCACCCGGGTATCGAGCAAACCGAGGCTACCGTTCGCCGTCGAGGCGAGTCAAGCCCAAAGGCCCAGGGGGCGCCGCGCGCGGCGCCCCCTGAAGTGCCTTCTTTGTCCGGCAGGTCCGCGGACCGATTCCCGCCGGAGTCACCCTGTACGCGTCTTCGATCACTCACCTTCCTCGCGCTTCCTCGGAACGTGCCGGGGTCTTCTCCCCTGCTCCCTGGCTCTCTTGTGCTCCTCGCGCATCGCCTTGGCCTCGTACGCCTCATGCTGCTCCGCCGGGGCCCCATAGACGTCCGGATGCAGGTACTTCCCGCGCAGGCCGGAGGGCTTCTCCGCGACGGCCTCGAAGGGGTTCGCGTCCGCGTAGGCATCGTGACGAATGCCCGTGACCTGCCACGAGACCTTCATCCCGGGCTCGCCGCCCGCGATCGTGAATGTCCCTCCTTCGATCTCGTCCGCGACGTAGACGGGAGCGTAGCCGCCCACGCAGGTGAGCTGATACCTGAAGTCGCCGTTGACCACGTCGGCCCACTCCGGCATCACGACAGTCGCAGTGCCGGAAGCGTCGAGCACGACGACTCCGTCGAACACGGTACGCATGTCGTCGCTCACGACCGCGGCCTGGTTCAGGTACTTCTCCGCGGGGTCGAGTGGATAGTCCGTGCGCATGGTGAGCGGTGAACCGCCGGTGAGCGTACCGTCGACGTGCACATCGCCGTTGAAATAGCCGGCGTAGTTGGCGACGCTGCCTCCCGAGGCCTGGCCCCATACTCCGTAGTTGGTACCGCCTCCTTCAGCGCTTCCGAAGAGCCCGTTTGCGATGCCGCTGGGGTTGACCGCTTCCCCGCTGCAGCCTATGTACCCTCCACGGAAGTCGCCGCCTATGCCCCACTCGTCACCCTCGACGATGCTCTCGCCGAAGACTGCGACACCATACTCATCAGTGCCGAGGTACTCCGCATGGACGACGTGTGGTGTCCCGGAGTCGGAGTATGACTGGAAGAACGCCGTGTAGGGTCCGGCGCTCTCGCCCCAGTAGGCCGGGCCCTGGCCGTCCGATTCGGCCTCGACCACCGGAGACGGATTGGTCGAATATCCGATCCCCAGGGCCGCGACGGGCGCATTGTCGCTGGTGTTGGAGCCGTTATGGTAGCCGCGAATCACCCCCTCGTCCGCGTTGTTCCTGACGTAGAGAGCATAGGCACCGTTCGTGCCGTTTTCACGGTACACCGCCAGTGCGTCGTACTGGTTGGCCCCGTCGTGCGTGAGGTCGAATCCGGTGTCCAGCACGCCGGTCGTACCCTCGAAGGGCAACATCAGCTCGTCGCTGTTGGATGACTGGAAGGCTGACGGTACGCTTGCGAGCTTGAGGCGTGGCGTGAGGTTCTCCCCGTTCACGGTCAGACGGAGATAGTAGGGAGGGTCACCGAAGTCCGGCAACGGCGACACCACCGAACCAAGCTCGATATTGAACCAGCCTTCGTTGATCGTAACGGAGTTGTGGGTCTCGGGGCCCCAAAGCAGCGAACCGACGGTCGGATGGTCGTAGATCCGGGCGACGATGTCGTAAGTGGCATCGATCGGGTCCCCCGTGGAGGAATCAGCCAGGAAGCCCTGGAACCAGATCGTCTCCTGTATGTCTCTGCTCCCCGGCTCGGTCTCCGCGAGAGCGCCCTCTCTGAGCTGGACCGTACGCGCCATCGCGCCGCCTGCGAGCAGCAGCGCCACGATGGATGCGACAATGATCGGTCTCCACCGCATGTCCTGTCTCAACTCATACCTCCTCTTCCTCTTCGTCGGCCGGGCGGCCCGCGTCCGGGCGTCGCCGTGAACTTCTGCCGAATGCCTGGCACCGTTCGTGCCGGCGCCACCAGAGACGCACCGCCTACCGCGGCCGCCGCCAACCTTACCTGCTATATCCTTTGCCGCCGCTCGATTCCCCGCGCTCCTGTTCGACGACCGTTCGCTTGCCGTCGGCATGGCTCGAGGAGAGTTCCTCTCCATCCCAGAAACCGGGCCCTACCGCAGAAGCACGATCGGACGCGTGCTTCTCTCCCCGGCCGCCTCCAGCGAGCAGAAGTAGACCCCCGACGCCACACGGCCGCCGGCGTCGTTCTTGCCGTCCCAGGTCACCTCGTATCGCCCGGGATGCTCGGGGGAATGGTCGAACGTGCGGACGACACGCCCGGCTACGTCGTATATCACCAGCCGTACGCCTCCGACCACCGCGGCGATGTCGTGGTGGATCGTCGTCTGTTCGGTGAACGGATTCGGCGAGGTAGACCTCACGGCGGTGACGAGAGTCCCGCCCGTCGTAACGCTCATCGGCCCGGAGACCAGAGGTTCCTCCACCTCCCCGACAACCACGCGGACGTCATACCAGAACTCGGTCCCCGGCCACACTGTGCCGTCCAGGTAACTCGCCTCCCCCGGCGCCAGCGGCTCCTCGTTCAGCCGCACATAGGGGCCTTCCTGCGCCAGTGACCTGTAGACGTTCACCCCGTCCACGTCCACGGGTGATCCGAGCGACCATCTGACGATCACGGCTCCCTCTGGATCGACCGAAGCGAAGAACGAACCCTCAACCGGGGTGTAAGCGCCGCAACCCCAAAGAGCGAATGAGGCGCTCTCCGCGTGCCCGACGAACGGTCCGCCGAGCCGCGAGCGCATCGTGAAGCTCGCCGAGTCGGACAGCGGTTCGCCGTCGCTCGGAGCCGCGCCGGGGGTGCTCCAGGTGCGCAGTTCGAAGCTCTGCGCCGACGCCGCCGCAGCCAGGAGCAGCACTGCGACCACCGCCAGCATCGTTCCCTTACCGATCACATGGGCCTCCTCTCTGAGAGAGCCCGGCCGGACATGTCTGCCGACCCGCGGCTCTCGGAACCTGCGGACCGCAGGCGCGGACCCGCCGACCGCATGTATGCAGTTCGCCCGCCGTTTCGCGCCTATAGATAGGCCCCTTCGAGGGGCCGTGTCAAGACTCGTTTGGCGGACCAATGAACGGTCAGTCAGTCGGCGGAAGCGCGGGCGTGTGAATCCGCCCTCCTCGGGCGTCCCATCTCGCTCCGGCCGGGGGAAGGCGGCGCCGCTTGAGGCAGCGCGTATGAACGTCGCCCGCCCTGCCACGCGGGTGGACAGGAAGCGCTCCCCTGCTATAATGCGGGCTCACGCTCAGATTCAGTGAGGAGTCTCAAGGGAGTCCCGGCCTCAACGGAGCGTCCGGCTTTCGTGAGAACCCTCAGACCCTCCGCCGGGTCCCGTCCGGCGGGCGAGCATGGACACGGACGGAGTCTTCAGCTTGCCACGACTGCGCTCATACATAGAGCGGCTTGAAAACGCCCCGCACCACTGGGGCTACGCCGTCCTGACGTTCCTCGGTGTGGTCATCGCGAGGAACCTCCTGGAGGGCGCGCTCGGCCCGAAGGGCGCCCTGGGCTTCACCTACTTCGCCTCCGGCTCGGCGCTCATGGTCCTTGACCACTTCCTGCTCTTCTATGTCACGCTCTTCCTCGGATTCTCACTGCTTCTGTCGCTCCTGGCCCGAGAACGCATCGGCCGGGTCATGAAGGTAGCCACACCGGCCTGGGCACTCGTACTCATTCCTCCGTTTCTCGACTACCTGATCTCCGGAGGCGAAGGAATCCGAATCACGTACGTCTCGGAGCTGGGCGACGTGGTCTTCCGGTTCTTCGACCCTCGCGCCTCTCTCGAGTACATATCCCCGGGGCAGCGCGTCGAGATCCTGGCCGCCTGCCTGCTCGGCGCCGCCTACGTCCGAGTGAAGACCCGCAACTGGGCGAGAGCGGTCGCCGCCTTCGCGGGAATCTACCTGGTGCTGGCGGTGGCCGGGTTCCTGCCGTCAGCCTTCGCAAGGCTGTCGGCCGCCGCGGGAGGGCACTCCGTCCCTCCGAGAACCGCGTACGACCTCACGTTCAAGGCGGGCGGCCTGGTCCCCGACGAGAGCCGGAAGCTGGCGCTTCTCTTCCTTGTGTCGTCGTCGGCACTTGCGTTCCTCGCGTACCTGCGTCACGCGCCGGCCAGGGCGAGAGCCATGCTCAGGGGCCTCCGCCCGCTCCGTTCGGCGCACTATGTGGGCCTCGCGCTCTTCGGAGCGGCCCTGGCCGGTGCCGTCTTCCTGCATGCTCAAGTGAGGGTGGGCAGCGGGGGCGACATCCTGGGCATCGTGGGAACGCTCGCCGCCGTCTTCTTCGCGTTCCAGAGCTCGGCGGCGGTCAACGACCTCTTCGACGTCAGGGCCGACCGAATCGCCGGGAACCCCAGACCGCTCGCGCGGAAGGAACTCGACCGCCGCGACGTCGCGGGACAGGCCGCCGTGCTTGGAATCGCGGGCCTTCTGTTCGCTCTGAACGTGAAGTACTCCACGTTCCTGGCGCTTCTACTGACCTACGCCGTCTCGCTCATCTACTCGATGCCGCCCCTTAGGCTCAAGCGAGTACCCGTCCTCTCGACGCTGACCCTGGGCTACATATCGTTCCTGACCGCCGTAGTCGGCTTCTCGCTCTTCGCCGAGGAGCGCGCCTTCGCGCTCTTCCCGCCGCGACTGGGTGCGGTCCTCGTACTATCGTTCGGACTCGGGTTCGCGGCCAAGGACCTCAAGGACGTGGAGGGCGACAGGGCGACCGGCGTCGTGACGCTCCCCGTTCTCTTCGGCACGCGCAAGGGTCGCTATATCGTGGCGGCACTGGTGTTTGCCAGTTACGCATTCGTACCCGCGCTGCTTCGCCTCCGCGTGCTCATCGTGCCCTCGCTCGTCGTTGCCGCCGCCTCGCTCGCATTGGTTCTCACGTGGAAGAGGAAGAACCTGGACAGGGTTCTGCTGACCGTCTGCCTGCTATTCACGCTGTTCGTCGCCGTCGTCGTCGTCACGAACCCGCTCGAGGTGGCCCGAGTCGACGCGGAAGTCGCGGGCGGGAAGGCGGCGGAGGTTCACGGAAGGCGGGCCAGGGCGATGCACGACCGCCCCGGGGCGGCCGCCGCCTACGCAGAGGCCGCAGTCGCGTTCCCTGAGGCGCCGTCCCAGCAGGAGAACGCCGGAGTCGCTCTCGTGGAGTCGGGGAGATTCGAAGAAGCGGTGCCCTTCCTGAGACGCGCTGCCGCCCTCGATCCCGCGTCGCCCATCGCCCTGGAGTATCTCTCGGCCGCGCTCTCGCGCTCAGGGCGGCCTGAGGCCGCGGAGCGGCTCATCAGGGAGTCGATCGGCCGCGGCATACGTCCCCGGGTCTTTCTGTCGCTTCTCGGCGAGCGGAAGCTCAGGCGGGGAGACGCGGCAGGCGCCTACTCCGCCTACCGGGCGGCGCTCGCGACCGGCCAGCCCGACATCCCCGCGAGGCTCAGGCTGGCAGAGGCGCTGGCGGCCCTCGGAGAGACCGACCGCGCGGAGAACGAGCTCCGGGAGACGGTCAGGAGGAGTCCCTCGTCGGCGCAGGCGCACGACGCTCTCGGCAAGTTCCTGAACGTGAGCGGCGAACACGCCGGCGCGGCGCGCGAGTTCGGACGCGCCGTGGAACTCGACCCCGACGAGCCGGTCTTCTGGAACAACCTGGGCGTCGCGCTGAGGCTGGCGGGCGAGTACAGCCGGGCGCGCGACGCGCTCGCGGAGGCCACGAGACTCGCGCCGCGCATGGTCGATCCATACTACAACCGTGCCGAGATCGCCCGCGCGCTGGGAGAACATGAAGAAGCGAGGAGGCAATTGCTCCTCGCTCTGGAGATAGATCCGTCTTTCCAGCCCGCCCGCCGCGCCCTGGAGCGCCTTCATCCGGCCGACTGAGAAGGCACGCGCCGCCTGTCCGCCAGATGGCGCCGGCCCTCTCCCGGCCGGCGAGGCCGCCGCGACGACGCGCGGTCAAGCACCTTCCCGGTCTACCGCCCGGCCAGCTCCTTGAGCCGCATCAGGACGGAGTACGGCACGCGCACCTCCCCCATCTCGATCTGCGGCTTGTTGGCGCCGTGGAAGTCCGTCCCCCCTGTCGCGACGAGACCAAGCTCGTCGGCGAGCGTCCGGAAGTGATCCCAGATCTCGCGAAGTTGCTGCTTCGTTATGATCGGCTCGTCGTTGTGGTAGGGACGCCCTTTGTCGTAAGGGTAGATGACCTCGAGGCCCTTCACGCCCGCGGCCGCGCACGTGCGCACCGCCGCGTCGACGTCCGGATCGATGAGCGTCCCGTCTTTCGCGAAACGCTCGTTGTAGCACCCCGGGTGAGCCATGACGGGGACGCCTCCCGCCCGCTCGATCAGCGCGATCGAGTCTTCGAGGGTCAGCGAGTAGCTCTTGGGGACGTGCCAGTCGCCGCCGAACGACGTCCTGTTGAAGAAGTCCTCTGCGCGAAGCTCAGGATGGTGGCGGCTCAGCACGCGCCAGATGTGCGGCCTCCGCACGGTGTCGCCGCAGGCCTCTCTTATCACCTCGCTCTCGGCGATCGGATAGCCGTTCTCCTTGAGAACCTCGACCTGGCGACGGAGCTTCGCGTTCTTGGCCTCCTGGAGCGAGTCGAGCGCATGCTTGAGTTCGGGGTTGTCCGGGTCGATCAGGTAGCCGAGGATATCGACCTCGACCAGGTGCCGCTCGGGCTCGTGGGCGATGCCGATCTCGGTGCCGCACACGACCTCTAGTCCCTTCTCCCTGCCCGCCGCGACGCCGGCCTTGACCCCGCCTATGGTGTCGTGGTCGGTGATCGCGATGGCCGACAGACCCCTGGAGATCGCGTGGGCCACAAGCTCCGCCGGCTCGAAGGTCCCGTCCGATGCCGTGGAGTGGTTGTGCAGATCGATGAGCCCGCCATCCGCAGCGCCAGCCATTACACCTCGATGCCGAAGACGCCCTTCAGGGCGAATCCGGCCGCCACCGATATGATAAAGAACGAGATCAGCCAGTGCACACCGAGGCCGAAGAGCGAGAGTTCGCCAGCCGGATAGTCGAGCGCTATGGACTCGATCGTCGAATCGCGAGGTATCGGCGGCTCCCCCGGATTCAGGAACGCATCCCACGTGCCCGCCCGCGCGCGGACCTCCGAGAGCACGTCCACCCCATGTCCCGGGCCGACCTGCATCGTCTTCGTGATGACGTCCTCGTCGCCCAGCACGAACGACAGCTCATAGCTGCCCGGAAGCCGCGCGACCAGCTTCCATCTCACTTCGCCCTCGGAATCGACGCGCAGTGGCGGCGACTCGGGCCCGGCGCCCGGAGCGCCCACGAGTTCGATGGTGGTCCTGGTTGGTACCGCGCCCTCGCGCAGCTTGACGGTGACCACCGTCTCGTCGCCGGGCATGAAGGGCTCGTTCTCGTACCGGATGCCCAGCTGAACCATTATGATGATCACCGGGACGATGATGAACACGATCGGGCGGAGCGAGTGGCGCAGATACTGGAGGTTGCTGAGGATGACCCTGCCTATCGAGCCGAACATGATCCTGGTGTCGTTCCTGAAGATCCACATCTCCATGATGTAGGCCTTCAGTTTGTCCTTCGTCTCCGCGATCTTCTGCTGGTTCGATGTCTTGCCGAAGATGAGCAGCATGACGACGCCGGTGGCGACCGACACCACGATGAGCCCCACCCACGGGTGAAGGCGGGCAAAGGGAATCATCACGAACTCGAAACCCCTCGTGATAGCTGACAGTATCGGCCACATTGTCGGTGCCCTTCCTCCACGATCGCCAGCAGGAGTGCCGTTCCTCCGGCGGCCGGACGGCCGCTGAGAGGGAGTTCAAGAACCGCGCCGCTGCCGGTCCCTGCTACGAGATGTAGCCGAGCCCCTTCAGCTTCTCCTTGATCTCGTCCTCGGAATCGGACTCCTCGAGCTTCGCGATCTCCTTCTCGAGCGCGTGCGTTACGAACTCCTCCGGTGAGGAGTAGCCCGCCATCTTCGCGAACTTCTTGACCTTCTCGAGCAGGTCCTTGTCGATCTTGATACTGGCGCCGCCGAACATCGTTTCCTCCGTCTTGTGGCGCGGGACGACCGAAAGCCCGGGCGCTCCGTGCGACTCCGGACGGGTCGACCCCGCGGGATCCCGCTACTCGAACACCGATCTGCCTATCATCCAGCTCCTCTTCGGTACGCCGAACTCGCCCAGTATCGTCGGCGCCATGTCGAAGAGGGCAGGCTGCTCATGACTGATTCGCCTGTTGCTGAACAGCACGCCCGGGACGTGGTGGTAGTCTGCGCAATGGTCCCCGCTCCACTTGTTCGTATTGTCGCTGAACAGCTCGGCCGGTATCTGCCCGGTCGCCGCGGCGTCGGAGCCCCTGTAGCCCCAGGAGTAGCCTACGACGATGTCCGGCGCCGTCTCGAGGTACGGACCGTGGTAGACCTTGTCCGCCTCGTAGGCCTTGACGATCGCCCGGTCGCCCGTCTTGGGATCCTCCAGCCGTTCGAGCTTAGACACGATCTCGTCAATCAGTTCCTGGGCCTCCGCGCCCGGCTGGACGATGCCCTTCCCCTCTCGGCCCTTCATGTTGACATAGAGCCCGTTTATCCCGAACCCGTACGCGCGCGTCTTCGACCAGTCGACGCCCATCAGCCACTCGACATCGCCCGGCCGTACGCCGTTCTCGAGCACGAGATAACCCTCGTCGTAGAGCCAGCGGTTCAGATGAACCTGCCTGTAGTAAGGAGCGAAGCCGTGATCCGAGAGGATGATGACCGTCGTGTTGTCGTCCACCTCCCGCAGCGTCTGCGCGACTATGGCGTCGAACTTCATGTAGAGGCGCTCGAGGTAGTCTGCGAACTCGGGGTCTTTCTGGGGATCGTAGGCCGGGTGCGCCGGGTCCATACAGCGCCACATGGCATGCGTGGACTGATCGAGCGAGCCGAAGTAGAAATAGAGCAGCCCTTCCTCGAACCGGCTCAGCTCGTACTGAAAGCAGGCGAGGCGCTCGTCGAACACGATCCCGGATTGCGTCACGAACTCCTCGTTCCCGAAGATGCCGTGTTCGAGCGCCTTCGTGTCCTCGGGCATGTTCTGGGTGTAGAAGTAGCCGACCTCATCTACCAGCTCATTCCCGTATTCGGGAGGGTCCGTGATCGGAAGGACCTGGTTCGCGGGGTTGATCTGTATCGGCGTCACGTACAGCTCGAACTCGGGATGCGCCGATTTCAGGTAGAACCTGGCGATCCCCGAGACCGTGACCATCATCGGCACCATCTCGAACTCGATCTCGACCCAGTCGCTGAAGGTCCCCTCCTCGAGGAAGACCTCCTCGTCGCCGATCACCAGGTTGGCGACCGGGTTCTCCGGATCGACGTGGACTGTGAAGTCGACGCCCGCCTTCTTCTCCTGGTAGGGCACCTCCTCGCCGGTACGCTCTGCTATCTTCTTGTAGTCCTTGAAGTCGTTCGGCGGACCGTACAGAGTGGACCGCACGACGCCATCCTCAACCTCGACCGGGTAGACGTAGCCGCCGCTTATGTCGCGCCAGCCCTCGAACGGATCGGTCGTGTAGAAGGAGAACGTGCCGTAGGTGCCGAGTATGTCGGGAGTACCCATTCCCGAGATGCTCTTGACGAGCCCTTTCTCGCTCGGCACGGGCGGGAAATTGGACGGGATCTTGAAGATGACGCATGGCACGCCCGCCGCCTCGAGCACCTGCCAGAACGCCACGCCGCGACGCAGGTTCAGGGTCGTCCCGCCCGCGAGCGGAAGCACGTAGTCCGTGAAGGGAACCGCGAACTCGTTGGACACCGGAATGAACCCCATGACTTTCGCCTTCTCCGGCGCCGGCACTACCTGCGACGTCGAGAGAAACGGGAAGTAGTCGTCGGGACTCCTGTGGATGAAGTCGAAGATGCCGTGCCCCCCCGGGTCGGCGCCCGTGATGAAATTGGACCATGCCACCGGGCTCTGCGGGGGGATGCTCGAGAGGAGCGCCCTGAATCCGCCCTCTTCGGCCAGCGCCGTGAACGTGGGCAGCTTGCCTTCGTCCATCATGCGCGACGTGATCGTGTGGTCCATGCCGTCTATGCCGATGACGAGGACCTTCTTCTCCGAATCGACTCCGCCCGACTCCCGTATCTCGTTGGACACATAACCCAGCGAAGCCAGCGCTTCTCGGTCCTCCTCGGCGAGCCCCTCGTCCTCGGCGATGTCCGCGCTGCAGCCCGCCAGAACGGCCGCGGCCAGAATGACCGCGGACGCCAGCCGCAGGGCGGCCATGACCGGGCGGCCGGCGCGGGGGAACGCCGGGCCGGGCCTCAATGAACTCAAGATCGCTTCAGTCATCTCCCCCCACCTGT
>WJLY01000286.1 GCA_014728245.1 Candidatus Effluviviaceae Genus IV sp. | reverse complement strand
GTGGCATGCTGTCCCAGCCTCCGACGTCGTGGTTCCCGGTCACGGCGAAGACCGGCACATCCAGCTCGCGGAGGAGGCGCTGCGCCTTCGTGAACGCGCGCTGCCCCATGAAGTCCTCGGCCTCGCCCTCGTTGACGATGTCTCCTGTCAGAAGAACGAACGCGGGGTTGGCGAGGTTCAGGTCGTCTATGACGGCCCTCAGGTCGTCGATCTCGGTCGTGTCGGTGTCCCAGCCGGCGCTCCCGTAGTAGCGGTGGTTGGGCAGATGAGTGTCCGTTATGTGCGCGAAGTAGTACTCGGTCGGTATCGTGTCGCGCACGGCGACCGAGTGGGCGACCGTGTCGGTCTCGACTCCGGCCGCCTCGACGACCAGGTCGTAGATCTCCGCGGGCACCCCGTCGGGGACGCGGGCACTGAGGAACCAGCGTTCGTAGTCTTCCTCGTATGCCGCGCCTTCGATCGACAGGTCGTGGGACATCGAGCCCCGGACGAGCTCGGCCCGCCAGTCCGTCGTGAGCGGCGAGGCCAGCGCTTCGATCGGGAAGGTCCCTCCGTCCAGTACGATCGCGGGCACGGTCATGATGGGTCGCATGACGACGGTCAGCGTGTCGCCTCTGCCGACCGGGTAGTCGGTCGGCATGAGCTCGAAGTCCACGCGCGTCGTACCGCCGCCGGCAACCGATGCTGACAGCGTCTCGCCGTAGTAGCCGTCGAGCGAAGCCTCGAGCTCGAAGCCCGCGGGCGGAAGCTGGGCCCGGTATGCGCCCGATGTGTCGGCGACGCACAGGGTGTAGGGCGCCACTCCGTTGACGCGGCAGTCGACAGTGGCCCCGGCGAGCAGGTCCTGCGTTGCCTCGTCGGTGACGAGCCCCTCGACGAGCCCCGTCTGAACTCCCTGGGCCTCGAGGATGCCGCCGCTGGCCGACGCGAGCCCGACGGAGCCGACCGCGAGGTGGCGAACGAGCGTGACCGAGTCGCCCGGGGCTATTGCGCCGGTGAAGAGGCGGGAATCGGACCACATCTGGCCGTGCTCCGCCTGGACCGTTCCCGAGGGTTTCCCGTAGGCGTAGCTCGTCCCGGTGCTGTGGCACCCGAACCACTCGCTGAAGGTCGTGAGCCCGGCGACCTCGAATCCGTACCCCGCGGCGAAGTTGTCGCCGTAGGACCAGTCGATCGCGTCGCCCGCGAGATAGCCGGCTACCTCGGCCGTGTCGCGGTTCTTGATGGTCGTTCTGAGTTCGAGCGCGCGGTCGTCCGGCCCGAGGCGGTAGCGCGTGACTACCGCGACGAGGGAGTCCGCCGAGTCTACGCCCTCCGCCCGGACGACCGCGTGGCCCCCGGTCCCATCGTCTTGGATGACGACGGAGTCGTAGACCGCCTGCCGGGGCCACGCGGCGAGCCATAGCACCACGTGGTCGAGCCGGTCGGACGGGTCAGAGAGCGACGCTGCGTCCACAACGTGGCCGCCGGAGAGGGCGTCACCGTTCAAGTGGCCGGCGCTCTCCACGACGAACGCGACGTTGTCGTTCGAGAGAAGGAAGTCTCCCACGCGCCCCTGTGACGCGGGGCCGGGCAGAAGCTGCGATTCCTCGGTGATGACGGCAGCGGTCGGCGTCTGACAGCGGCCAGATGCCGGGGACAGGCACAGGACAATGAGGAAGAGCGCTGCTGGGAGGTTTCGGTTTCTCAAGCGACATGCTCCAGTCAGGGGCGAACCGGGGGATTGAAGGCGCGGCACCGCGGGTGCCCGCGGCGCCAACCTCTATTATAGCCCTTACGGGCGGCTCGACAAAGGGCTCCGAGGCTCAAACGGCTTGACGCCATATGAGCCCGACCCATAGCATGGGAATCACTCGAGCAAAGCCGGACGCGCCCGGCACGAGGCCCGTCCCCGGCTCTAAGCGGGTTCGTACCGACACGGTGGAGGCAGTATGCCGTTTGTGAATCTGAAGGAGCTTCGACAGGTCGAGCCCGTACCGGGCTTCCACCTCCGCTTCGTGCACTCCGACGCGATGACGATCGCCTTCTGGGATGTGGAAGAGGGCGCCGTCATGCCGGAGCACTCTCATTCCCACGAGCAGATTGCGGTGGTCGTAGAGGGAGAATTCGAACTCACCCTCTCCGGAGAAACGCGCCTGCTCAGTGCCGGTGAGATCGCCGTCATCCCGTCCGGCGAGCCCCACTCGGGGGAGGCGATGTCTCGCTGCCGGTTGCACGACGCCTTTCACCCGAAGAGGGACGACTTCGACGTGCCGCGGACGACAATGTGAGCGGGAGCCACATCGTTGCTGCGCGAACGATGCCTCCTACGAACGCCATGTAGCGCGACGGACGGAGTCAGGGAGTCGCGGAGGCGTGGATGCAGACCGGCCACGACACGCTCGCCGCTGTGGTCGAGCGGCAGAAAGGCGATGGTCCTTTCACCGGTGTAGTCCGCGTCTCACTCGATGGGCGGACGTTCTTCGAACAGGCTTGGGGCGAGAGGAACCGCGCCGAGCGCCTGCCGTGCACCCCCGACACTCGGTTCGGAATGGCGTCCGGCAGTAAGACGTTCACGGCCGTCGCGGTGTGCAGACTGGTGGACCGTGGCGCGGCGTCGCTAGACGACAGCCTTCACGACCATCTGGATGTCGACCTTTCGGGCATAGACAGAGGCGTGACGGTACGGCGGCTTCTCACTCACACCTCAGGCGTCGCAGACTACTTCGACGAGGAGGAGGTGCTCCAGCCTGCCGGGATGGGCGATTCGGGGTACTTCGCTACGGACGACCTCCCGCCACGAACTGCGCTGGGCTACGTGAAGACGGGGGACGGTTGGAAGACGAACGTGTTCTCGGTGCCGGCTGTCGGCCAGCCGGACGGAGGGGCCTTCACGACCGCGCCCGACATGGAGCGCTTCTGGGATGCGCTACTAGGAGGCGTGCTGTTGAGTCCGGGGCTCTCCGCCGAGCTTCTCGGGCCGCAGGTCGAGGTTTCCGGGGGAGAGGGCTACGGGCTCGGAGTCTGGACGCGGGAACTCGCGGACGGGCGAACGCTGCGGTACGCTTCGGGTACCGACCCTGGAGTCCGCTTCAACTCCGGCTTTCTGGATGACGGCGCGCTCAAGGTCACCGTGATTCGCAACTCGGACGGCCCGGGCTGGCGTGTCTTCATGGGCCTTGTGGACGAGCTGGCGGAGTTCCTCCATCCGATGGAGGGCGACGGGTCGGGGACAGGCCTCTGATGCGGCCCATCCGGTTCATAGCGGAGCGCGTGGACGTGGAGCTGCCGTACGAGTCGCGGCCAAGCAAGAAGCCGGCCGCGCCGGTAGCTTTCGTATGGAGGGGCGAACGCTACGCCGTGACGGAACTCTTGAGCGAGTGGCGCGACTACGGACGGCGGGGCAAGATGGAGCGGAACATGAGGCCGGAGCACGCCGCGCGTGCCGAGCAGACAGGCTCGTGGGGCGTCGGTCGTCAATACCACCGAGTGCGGACCGACGCCGGGAGGATCTTCGATCTCTACTACGATCGTGCTCCGCGGAGCGCCACCGACCGGGCGGGCGCATGGTACCTCTTCCGCGAGCTTGAAGAGTCGGAGGCGACCGGCGAGTAGCGTGGCGTCGAACAGAGCCGGTGGACGGGCTATGAGCGAGTCAAGGCGGACGGCGGCGGGCGGAGATCGGAATGCCGACGGAGTCCGTGGCCACCACGCGCGGATACGGGACGTGGTCAGGAAGGTCCCGGCGGGCACGGTCGCTACGTACGGGCAGATCGCCGCGATAGCGGGTCGCTGCACACCGAGGATGGTCGGATACGCCATGGCCTCGCTCCCGGGCGACTCCGACGTTCCCTGGCACAGAGTGCTCAACGCGCGAGGGAGGATCAGTCTGGGCGGAGAGGGGGCGGGGCTCCAGAGAGCCATGCTGGAGGCGGAGGGGATCGAGTTCGTCGACGGTCGTGTGGATCTTGCGGAGTTCGGTTGGGAGGGATCGGGTGGAGGACCGAAATGAGAGAGCCGGAGGAACCGGTCCGGATAGGACTCGGGAATACGATTCCTGCCAGTCGGGCTGCGCCCATGGGATCCGGGAGGTGGGCTCTGACCAGCCGGGCGATGTTGAGAAGAGCCAGACGCGGCCGGAAGCCGTTCAGCCGGGCGGCGCTCGGAGTGGCCCCGCCGGGACGGACCCCAGACTCGACCCCAGACGCAACCTCGGGATGCCATGGCTCTTTCTCTGTCTCGCGCTGGCCATCCACGTGGCCGAGGAGATAGGCAGCGGTTTCCTGTCGGCCTACGACCTCGCGCTCGAGGCGATGCGGCGGCTCGTGCCGTACGTGGAGGTTCCGCACGTGAGTCTGACCGTGTGGCTCGGCGGTTCGATAGGAGTCGTGGCGGTGCTCGCTCTCCTGACGCCGCTGGCGTACAGGGGCGCCCGCGGCATGAGGGTGCTCATGCTCTGGGTCATCGGCCTGGCTCTCGCGAACGTGGCCGGGCACTTGGGCGGCTCCATTCTGGCGGGCAGGATGATCCCCGGCGCCTACTCGACGATCGCGCTGGCGGTCGCCTGCGCCTACGCGATCATGGCTGACAGAAGGCGGGTCTCGGCCTTGAGAGACGCGGGACGGCGACAGGCGTCCGGATGAACGGTCGGTCGCCGTGTGCGTTTGCAGATAGACGGGAGAACGTCGTCCGGCCGAGTGAACGAGAGAGGCAACGGACCGAGAGGGAGAATCGTCGCTCCGTAAGAGACGGGAAGCGCACAGCATACACGGACCAGAGGAGGCAGGCCGATGCGAAACGGTACCACGCCGGACATGCCGCCGGGCGTCAAACCTACGATACCGCCGAGCGGGACCACGTCCTACATGCGCCCCGTGGCGGAGAAGGAGAGGATCGTATCTCTCGATGTGCTGAGGGGCTTCGCACTCCTCGGCATACTGCTGATGAATATCCAGAGCTTCTCGATGATCGGCGCGGCCTACTTCAACCCGTCGGCCTACGGGGACCTGTCGGGACTGAACCGCCTCGTCTGGATGCTCACCCATCTCGTGGCGGACACCAAGTTCATCTCCATCTTCTCGATGCTGTTCGGCGCCGGCATCGTGCTCTTCTCCACGAAGCTCGAGTCCCGCGGCAGGCGGCCCGGACCCGTCCACTACCGCCGGATCGCCGGCCTTCTGATCATCGGCCTCCTTCACGGCTTCCTCCTGTGGAGCGGCGACATCCTGAGCGTGTACGCGCTCGTCGGCATCGTGGCCTACCTCTTCTGGCGACGCTCGGCCAGGACCCTGCTCGTCGTCGGGCTCGTCACAACTGCGGTGTCGAGCGCGATCTACCTGATGGCGGGCGCCACGATTGACTTTTGGCCCGAGAACGCGCTCCAGGGGATCATGTACTTCTGGAACCCCGCTCCCGCTGCCCAGGAGGCGGAGATCGCCGCGTACGCTGGCTCCTGGATGGAGCAGATGTCCGCGAGAGTGCCTGTGATGATAGCCACCCTGACGTCGTCGTTCTGGTTCTTCCTCGGCTGGCGCACGGGCGGGATGATGCTCGTCGGGATGGCGCTCTACAAGTGGAGCGTCCTCTCGGCCTCCAAGTCGAGGAAGTTCTACGGCTGGCTCGCCGCGGCGGGACTGGGTCTGGGCTATCCGCTCATCGCCGCGGGCGTAGCGCGGAACTTCGCGGCCGGGTGGACCCTGGAATACTCGTTCTTCCAGGGCGCGCAGTTCAACTACTGGGGGAGCTTCCTCGTGGCCCTGGGCTACATCGGGGTCGTGATGCTGATCGTCAAGGCGAGGCCGAGCGGCGGCTTCTCCAAGTGGCTTGCTCCCGTGGGGCGCATGGCCTTCACGAACTACCTCTTGCAGACCGTTCTCATGACGACGGTCTTCTACGGGCACGGGCTCGGGCTCTTCGGCCGCGTCGAGCGGACTGGCCAGATCCTGATCGTCTTCGCCGTGTGGGCCTTCCAGATCTGGTTCTCCCGCTTCTGGCTCGCGCGGTTCCGGTTCGGCCCGGCCGAGTGGCTCTGGCGCATGATCACGTACGGGCGAGTGCCGCCAATGCGGCGGGTCTGAGGCCAGCGACCGGCGTTGCCGCGTGCCGCGTCATGCAGTAGGCGCGCCTGGCCTCAGAGGGCGCGCCTGCGCGGCGTCGGTCTCGGGGTGAGGACGGCGGGCTCGGTCAGTCCCGCGGCGTCGGTAGCCTCGCGTCCGGTAAGCTGCGGCCGCGGCGCCAGCGCGCCGGAGAGCGCCTGACCCGGGCTCATCCCGCGGGTTTCGCGGGACCCGTGTTCGTGCTATCATCTGGGCTCGAACGCAATCTGAAGGCCGGATCCCATCCGGCCGGCGCGCGCATTTGGGGCGTGCTACTGGACGTCAGCAACGCGAGGTGAAGAAGATGGCAGTGGTTCTGGACGGTAAGGGCCTGACGGTCGAGGACGTCGTGCGGGTGGCGCGGCACGGCGAGAAGGTCGAGATCACACCTCAGGGGATGGAGAGGATCAAGACCTGCCGGGCCATGCTCGAGGAGAAGATCCAGGCGCACGAGATCATGTACGGCGTGAACACCGGTATCGGCGAGTTCTCCGAGGTCGTTCTCGACGACGAGCAGACGAAGCAGTTCCAGAAGTACCTCATCTATAACCACGCCGCGGGTATAGGCGACCTGGCGCCGATAGAGTACGTGCGGGGGGCCATGGCGGGGCGCGTGAACGTGCTGGTCCAGGGCTACTCCGGATGTCGGCCCGAGATCGTGCAGACGCTGATCGACATGTTGAACAAGGGAGTCACGCCCGCGGTCTGCCAGAAGGGCTCGGTCGGCGCGTGCGGCGACCTCGCGCCGATGTCGCAGATAGCCCTGCTGATGATGGGGGAGGGCGAGGCGTTCTACGAAGGGGAGCTTCTGCCCGGACGCGAGGCGCTCGACCGCGCCGGGATACCGGTGCCGGGCCTCAAGGCCAGGGACGGGCTGGCGACGATCAACGGGTCGAACCTCCTGACCGCCATGAGCGCGATCCACCTCTACGACATGGACCGCTGCCTCCGCCAGGCGGAGATCGCCTGCGCGATGACGCTCGAGTCGCTCTACGCGAACATGAAGCCGTACGACACGCGCCTCCACGAGGTCAGAGGCTTCTCGGGCGCGGTGAGGACCGCGAGGACGCTCGGAAAGCTCATCGAGGGAAGCGACCTCGTGACCGGCAAGATGAAGGTCAAGGTGCAGGACGCGTACTCGATGCGCTCCACGCCGCAGGTGATAGGCGCGGCGCACGACGCCATCGCCTACGCCAGGGAGCAGGTAGAGATCGAGCTCAACGGCGTAGGGGACAACCCGGTCTTCTTCCCCGAGTACAAACTCACGCTCACCGGCGCCAACTTCCAGGGCACGCCGGTCTCGCTGCCGATGGACATGGCCGGCGCCGCGATCACGATGGTCTGCGTGATGTCCGAGAGGAGGCTGAACCGCCTGACCAACCCGGCTCTCTCGGTCGGTCTCCCTCCGTTCCTGACGAAGGGCGCGGGGATGATGTCGGGCATGATGCTGTCGCAGTACACGGCATGCTCGCTGGTCGTCGAGCAGCGGATCCTCTCAATGCCGGCGAGCATCCAATCTATCCCGGCCGCGGCCGACCAGGAGGACTTCGTATCGATGGGCATGAACACGGCGACGAAGAACATCCAGATCCTCGACAACGCCTGCGGCGTGCTGGGAATCGAGTTCATGGGAGCGGCGCAGGCGCTCGACTTCCGCGACTTCACGCCGGGCAAGGGCGTGCGGAAGGCGAAGGAGGTCGTGCGCAGGCACGTCGAGCACCTGGACGAGGACCGGCCGCTCTATCCCGACCATACGACCATGAAAGAGCTGGTCCGCTCCTGCGAGATACTGGAAGAGGTCGAGAAGGAAGTTGGCAAGCTGATTTAGGCGCTCCCGGCCGCGGCGGCGCAGCGGCGGCCGCGCGGTGCCTCGCGG
>WJLY01000037.1 GCA_014728245.1 Candidatus Effluviviaceae Genus IV sp. | reverse complement strand
GCCACGTGTTCAGCTACGTGCAGGCCGAGGTCATCGCCCGTTTCTGGCGGATGCGTGGGATGAACGTCTACTACCCGTTCGGCTTCGACGACAACGGGCTGCCGAGCGAACGGCTCGTGGAGAAGGAGAAGGGCGTTACGGCGGCCGAGGTCGGCCGTGACAGGTTCGTCGAGATGTGCCTCGAGCTCACGAAGGAGTACGAGGCCGAGTTCAAGACCTTCTGGCGGAGTCTGGGGATATCGGTCGACTGGAACGAGGACTACTCGACGATCGACCGCGTGTCGCAGCGCATCTCGCAGCGCTCCTTCCTCGACCTCTACGGCAAGGGCCGGGTCTATCGCAAGGAGGCGCCGACGCTCTGGTGTCCGGAGTGCCACACGGCGATCGCTCAGGCCGAGGTCGAGGACGCGGAGCGCGAGTCCGTCTTCTACGACGTCGCTTTCAGGATCGACGGGCGCGACCTCGTCATCTCTACCACCAGGCCTGAGCTTCTCCCCGCCTGTGTCGGCATGTTCGCGCATCCGGAAGACGAGAGATACCGGGACCTCATCGGCCGCAAGGCGTCGGTGCCGCTCTTCGACTACGAGGTGCCGATCCTGGCCGACGAGAAGGCCGATCCCGAGAAGGGAACGGGACTCGTGATGTGCTGCACGTTCGGAGACACGACCGACATCGCGTGGTGGCAGGAGCACGGACTCGACACGAGGCTCGTCCTGGACGCCGAGGGCCACATGAACGAGCTGGCGCCAGGATACGAGGGTCTCTACCTCAAGAAGGCCCGCAAGAAGATGGTGGAGGACCTCGAGGCCGCGGGGCGTCTGAAGGGACGCGAGCCGATCACGCACGACGTGAACGTGCACGAGCGGTGCGGCACCGAGATAGAGTTCTCCGTGGCGCGCCAGTGGTTCATCCGCATCCTCGACATCAAGGACAGGATCATCGAGGCAGGCTCGAAGGTCCGGTGGCATCCGGACTTCATGGAGGTCCGCTTCCGCAACTGGGTCGAGAACCTGAAGTGGGACTGGTGCGTCTCCAGGCAGCGGTACTACGGCGTGCCCATCCCGCTGTGGACGTGCTCCGAATGCGGCGAGGTCGTCCCCGCGTCCGAGGAGCAGCTGCCGGTCGACCCGACGACGGCCGACCCCCCTGTCGACGCCTGTCCGGAGTGCGGCGGCTCGCTCGACCCGGAGCGAGACATCATGGACACGTGGATGACCTCGTCCTGTACGCCGTTCATCAACCTGAAGTGGCGCGAGGACGACGATCGCACCGACCGGTTCGTCAAGCGTGACGAGGGCGGATCCGAGTATCTCATGGACCTCCGGCCCCAGGCGCACGACATAATCAGGACGTGGGCCTACTACACGATCGTGAAGTCGGTCCTTAACGAGGACAAGCTGCCGTGGCGCGAGGCCATGATCTCCGGACACGTTCTGCATCCGGACAGGGCCAAGATCTCCAAGTCGAAGGGCGGCGGCGAGCACTCGCCGAGAGCTGTGATCGAGGAGAGGTCGGCGGACGGCACCCGCTACTGGGCGTGCTCCAGCAGGCTGGGCGTCGACACGATGCTCGCGGAGGAGGCCTTCGAGGCGGGCAAGAAGCTCGTCGTCAAGCTGTGGAACGCCTCCAAGTTCGCGATCGGGCGTATCGAGGACTTCGATCCCGATGCACCGCGCGAGCTTTCGACGATCGACCGCTGGCTTCTCTCAAGGCTGGTCGCTACCGTCGAGAGGGCGACCGAGTGCTTCGAGTCCTGCGAGTACCACCTCGCCATGGAGGCGACCGAGGCCTTCTTCTGGCACGACCTCTGTGACAACTACATCGAGATCGCCAAAAAGCGCCTCTACGGCGACGAGGGCTACGACGAGTCGGCCAGACGCGGCGCCCAGTTCTCGCTCTACCAGGCGCTGCTTGCGACGCTCAAGATGGTCGCGCCGGTCATGCCGCACATCACGGAGGAGATCCACTCGCTCTTTTTCGCCGAGCGCGAGAACGTCGAGTCGATACACGTATCCTCCTGGCCTTCTCCGCCCGACGACTGGGTGGATCAGGAGTCCGAGGAGTCCGGCCGGGTCGCGCTCTCGGTCATCGAGGGCATGCGCAAGGTGAAATCGGTGGCCAAGGTGTCGGTGGCCGCTCCGGTAGGCGCGCTCGCGGTCTTCTGCGACGATGACGTCTGGGCGAGAATAGAGCCGATGCGCAGGGAACTTCTGAACGTGTCGAACGCGCGCGAGTTCAAGCGAGCCCGCGAGCGCGACGAGACTTTCGTCGATACGGGCACCGAGGGCGTTCTCGTGTCGGCAGAGCTTATCGAGAAGCCCGCGGAATAGCGCCCCGCGGCCTGCCGGATCAATCGCCCGCTCCGGGCATCGCGCGGGAGGAGACTTGCCGCCGAGCGGAACGCCCGAAGAGGTGCTCCCCGACGCACCCCGGATCCTGGTGATGGAGACCGGGCTTCTGGGCGAGCTTCTGGTCGCGACCCCCGCACTCCGCGCTCTCAAGGCCAGGTGGCCCGACTCGCGCGTCACGGTCATGGCGTCGCCCGGATCGGCCATCGTCCTAGTGGTCAACCCCGATGTCGACCGGCTGCTGCCCCTCACCAGGAAGGAACGTTCCGGGTTCTTCGGCGTCATGCGGATGGCCTCGTGGATCAGGTCGCAGCGGTTCGACGCGGCCGTCGTCCTCCACACGTCCTTCAGGAGCGCGCTCATCGCCTTCATGGGGGCGGTTCCGGTGCGCGCCGGCCTCGCGTGCGAGGGGAGGGGATTCCTGCTCACCCACAAGGTCCCGAGAGACAGGAGCGCGTACGAGGTCGAGGAGCACCTGCGAGTCGTCGGGCTCCTGGGCGCGGCGCCGGAGGGAAGGAAACTCGCGCTCTACCTGACCGACGAGGAGCGCTCGGAGGCCGAGAAACTTCTCGAGGGCGTCGGGGGTAGACCGCTCGTCTGCCTGCATCCGGGCGCGAGCCGAGAGATCCGGCGCTGGCCGGCCGACAGGTTCGCCGAGCTGGGACACAGACTGGTGGCCGATCACGGCGTCGACGTCGCGTACGTCTTCGGACCCGCGGAGCGGGATCTCGCGGACGCGGTCAGCGAGTGGTACGGGTCCGCGGGACTGCGCGAGCCTGCGCTTTTGTTCCCGCCGAACGCGCGGGCGCTGGGGGCCGTGTTCGAGCGGTCGTCGGCCGTCGTTACGAACAACACGGGTCCGATGCACGTGGCTGCGGCGGTCGGCGTGCCCGGCGTCTTCATTCACGGCCCGACTCCGGTCGCGCGCTGGCACCCGCCGGGCGAGGAGTACATACCCGTGTTCGCGGACGACGTGGAGTGCCGCCCCTGCGACTCGCCGACCTGCGACAGGGAGTCGCTACTGTGCATGGAGGCCCTGAGCGTATCGCGCGTCGAGGAGTCAGTGGCCCGGCTGCTCGAAGGCCCCGCGCGGGCGGGATGACGTCTTGAGTGGCCGGCACAGGCGGGCGGGAGCCCGACGGGAGCCTGCATGAACGTCCTCCACATCATCGAGTCGCCCTCGTGGACGGGGGCTATGGCGCAGACGCTTGAGCTCATGCGCGGCCTCAAGGGACGGGGCCATTCCGTCTCGCTCGCCTCGAAGCCGGGCAGCATTCTCTGGGACAGGACCGGCGAGGCCGGGATCGAGAGACTGGCGATCGAGACGCGGTCGGAGCTCAATCCCGTGGCCGCCTCGAAACTGGCGGCGCATGTGCTCCGTCGAGGCGTCGACGTCGTCCACGCGCATCGGGCGCACGCCCACTCTCTGGGTATCCTGACGGCGATGGCGACCGGGTGCCCTCTCGTCGTCTCGAGGAGGGTCTCGTTCAGGCCCAAGGACAACCTCGGGAGCAGGCTCAAGTACAGGACCCGCTTCGTCACGAGGATCGTGGCGGTGTCGGGGGCCGTCAGGGACGTGATGATCGACTACGGGGTTCCCGCTGAGAGGGTCGCGGTGATCTACAGCGGGTCCGACCCGACCGTCTATCGCGACGACCTGGACGGCGCGTCCGTGAGGCGGGAGCTGGGCATCCCGGAGGGCGCACCGCTCGTCGGGAAGGTCGCGAACTACTATCACGGGTGGAAGGGGCACGACACGTTCCTCGCGGCCGCTTCCGCGGTCGCGAAGAAGGAACCGGAGACGCGGTTCCTGCTCGTCGGGCACCTTACCGACGGCGACAGGATGAGGTCGATGGTCAGGGAGGCGGGGCTTTCGTCCTTCGTCACGCTCGCCGGCTACAGGGACGACGTGCCGCGGGTACTGGCCGCGCTCGACGTCTCGGTCAACTGCCCGCGGGCGGGCGAGGGGCTCTCGGGAGCCGTGCGCGAATCGCTGGCCGCCGGGGTGCCCGTCATCGCGACCGACGTCGGGGGGAACCGGGAGCTCGTCCGTGACGGTCAGACGGGCCTTCTCGTGGAGGCCGACGACCCGGATGCGCTGTCCCGCGCGATGCTGAGGCTTCTGCGGGAGCCAGCCCTTGCCGGCGAGCTCGCGCGGCGCGGCGCCGAGTTCGTCAGGGAGAACCTGTCGGTCGAGCGCATGGTAAGGGAGACCGAGAGCCTCTACCGCGAGATTCTTGAGGAAAGAGGGCGGGCGGCCCGGCCCGCCGGACGCGGGTACTCGGGCGAATGAAGGAGCGTTCCGTGGTGGAGGACGAACGAGTCTCGTTGCGTCGCAATCTCTTTGTGACGGGACGGCCGGGCGTGGGCAAGACGACGCTCATAGAGAAGGTCCTCGAGCGACTCGACGTGCGCGCGGGCGGGTTCTACACGCGCGAGATCCGGGAAGGTGGGAAGAGAGTCGGCTTCTCGATCGTCGGGATGGACGGCGAGCGGGGCGTGCTGGCGCACGTAGGCATCGAGAGCGAACACAGGGTGGGGAAGTACGGGGTCGACCGGGAGGATCTGGAGCGAGTGGGCGTGGCCGCGCTGGAGTCGGCGATCGAGGAGGCCGATCTCGTGGTGATGGACGAGATAGGCAGGATGGAGCTCTGTTCGCCGCTCTTCCGGGACGCCGTGATCCGGGCCCTCGACTGCCCCGGGCCGGTGCTGGGCACGATCCAGGACCGCAGCAACGAGTTCCTCGATGGCGTGCGCAGCCGCGACGACGTGTCCGTCGTGCGCGTGACGGAAGAGAACCGCGACGAGCTGGCGGACGCGCTCGCGGACGCGGTCGGGAAGACGCTCGCCGCGGACGCCCGCGGGCCCCGAGACGCGGAGGGGGGCGGGAACGTATCGTGACGCGGCCACTGCGCGTGCTCGTGGGCGTGACCTCGAAATCGTGGGGCGGCAACGAGAAGTGGGCCGCCGTCGCGGGCGCGGGGCTCGCGGAGCGCGGGCACGATGTGAAGTTCTTCTGCAGCTATGACCCGGTCTCTCGCGAGCTGGAGCGGCGAGGCCTTAAGACCCGGCGCGTTCAGCTGTGGGGCGATCTCAATCCGCTGGGTTTTACTTCTCTCGTCAGGCTCTTCCGGGCGGAGCGGCCAGATGTGGTGCTCCTCACCAAGCAGCGCGAGTACTGGTTGGGAGGCCTGGCGGCGCGTCTCTCCGGAAGGCCGCTCGTGGCTCTTCGCATGGGCCTCAGGCGCAGGATTCGTGACGACTTCAAGCGGCGGGCGTCGTTCGGCCGCCTATCCGATTTGGTCATCGTGAACGCGGAGGCGGTTCGCGAGACGTTGCTGGAGGCGCGGTGGCTCGATCCCGAGAAGGTCAGGGTCGTGCTGAACTCGGTGTCTCTCGACCCCGTTCCGCAGGCGGACGGCCGCGCCGCGCTGGCGGAGCTGGGCCTGCCCCGCGGCGTCCCCGTGGTCTGCGGGGCCGGGCGCCTCACGCGACAGAAGGGATTGGACGTGCTGATACGCGCCTTCGCGATCGTGCGGGGCGAGTTTCCGGACGCGCGGCTCCTGATTCTGGGAGAGGGAGGGCAGCGTGGGGCGCTCGAGGAGACAGCGCGCGATGCGCGGGTCGAAGACGCGGTGACGTTCGCGGGGCACGTGCCGGACGTCCGGGCGGCCCTCTCCTCGGTCGACGTCTATGCGCTCTCCTCCAGGAACGAGGGGATGGCCAACACTCTGCTGGAGGCGATGTCGGTCGGCGCTCCGATCGTGGCGACCGACGTATCAGGAACCGGCGAGGCGGTCGAGGACTGCCGGGATGCGCTCGTCGTCCCGCCCGAGGACCCGGCGGCTTTGGCGGACGGGATCGCGCGGCTCCTGCGGGACCCGGAGCTGGCCGGCCGGCTGGGAAGCGCCGCGCTCGAGACGTCGAGTGAACGGTTCGGCCGCGGCAGAATGCTGGACGAGCTGCTGGCGGTGTTCGAGGAGGGGTTGGAGCGAATCGGCCGCTCACGACGGGAGTAGACGGCCTTCCCGTGAGTCCGGGCGGTGGCTAGCGCCTCGCCTTCTGCCTGAACCTCGCCGGCGGCCAGGTTCCGGCCTTGAGCCCGTCCGCCAGGATGAGAATGACGCCCGAGGCCGCGAGCGGAGTCGCGAGCATGAGCGACGTTCGAAGCGCGCCGTACGGGGCGTAGTCCTCGACCTTGAGGACCATCCAGAGGGCCACCGCTATGGCCTCAACGAGCAGCCCCGAGCCCGAGGCCGTCGCCCAGCGCAGGCCCAGTAGTCCCGTGAGGACTACGGCGATCGTGAAGATGATCTTGACGAGCGCGAAAGCGATGCTGGCGCCGTCGCCGGTGAGGGTAAGGCCGAGCCACAGAATCGCGAGGACAGGCGCCAGGAGCGAACCCATCACCTTGAGCACGCGGTAACGGCCGTCTTCCGGCGGCTCGGGCGAACTCCGCTTCAGCGGGCCTGGGCACGGACTCTCGGGCAACGCGCGACCTCCGGATGTGAAGCCTTCGAACGTGAGACCTTCGAACGTCAAACCTCGGTCTTTAGAAGCTGCCAGTGTCGAGCGCCAATCTACATTCCGTCCCACGGACCTGGCAAGTGCTTTCGCTCCTGCCGGCTTTTGCCCTACCGCAGGGCTGTTTGTAGGCGTAGTATCGTGAGTACCGGAGCTGGCCGGGACCGTGGCATATGGGCTACGAACATGGAGGTCACCGCACGATGATCCACAGGGCGCCGCTTCTCCTGCTCGTGGTACTCGCCGTGTGTTGCGCCGGATGCGCGCGGAGCGTGCCGATGGCCGCGCTCGATGCCGGGGGCGCGGACGTCGGCGTTGCCGTCAGACTCAGAAGCGGCGAGGTTCTGAGAGGAAGGCTGATCTCGTTGACCGATGACGAGCTGCTGCTGGACACGCACCACCGTCTGGGTGTCGACGTAAGACTGGAGGGCTCCGCCGAGGCGAGAAGGGTCGAGGTCCGCGGGGAAGCCGTCCCCGGCGATTTCGTCGGCGTGGAGAGCGGCGATACCGGGCGCATCGCCGTAGTCAGGAGGGCTCTCGATGCGGATGAGGTCGCGAGGGCGAGCTTCTACAGACCGGCCGGCGAGGCCTCTCTCGGACCGATTCTGAGCACGTTCATCGGCCCCGGAATCGGACTCCTCCTGGCGCTCGCTATCTGATGGGGAGGCGGGACATGGCTCAGATGTCTGGGACCAGAGCGGCGATGCGCCTTCTCCTCTGCTTCTCGCTCTGCGCGACGGTGGCGCTCGCGGGTTGCGCGCGCACCGTCGGGTGGGAGTTCGCGGATGATCCGGGTCTGCCGGTCGACATCCGTACATCGGGCGGCGAGGAGCTCTCGGGCACGCTCCTCGAGCTGTCCTCGGGGTCTCTGGTCTTCGACACGGAGATCGAGCGCGGGGAGAACGTCGAGGTCAGACGCAGGGGTGGAGCGGACTACGTGTACGTGGATGGCGTCATCGTCGGCACCGTCGTGGAGATCCGCGACTTCGACATCGTGACGCGCAGGCGCGTTCCGCTGGAAGAGGCCAGGGACGTGTCCGTCAGGTCGCGCGGATATGTCGGCTGGGGCACCGCGATAGCCGCGGTCGCGTTCTTCTTTCTCGGCCAGGCCCTGGAGGAGCAGTAGGGCGGGGCTTCTTCGTTATCGTCGCTCTCGATTCGGCGCCCGCGCTCGGCCGTCCGCGCCTCCCGTCACTCGCGCGGACCGACCGAGGCCACGTAGACCACGGTCTCAACTGATCCGTCGACGCCGACGAGCTTGTTCATCTCGGCATCGTCGAAGGCGCCGATCGTGCAGCATCCGTATCCGAGCGCCGTGGCCGCGAGGTACATGTTCTGGCCGACGTGTCCGGCGTCCATGAACACGTATCTGTGCCCTCTCTGGCCGTAGCGCCCGGTCGTGCGAGGCAGGACGGCGGTCCAGACGAAGGCGACCGACCCCTGTGCGCACATCCTCTGGCCCAGCGCAGCCCTGGCGACTTCCTTTCCTACGTTCCCGCCCCGCAGAAGCAGAAGCGCGTGATCACCCGTCAGATACCTGTAGAGCCCGGGGTCGAGTCGCTGGACGCTGTTCGCGGCCACGTAGGCGTCGATCGGGTAGCACGCTCCGGCGGACGGCGCGTTTCGAAGCTCGTGCACGCCGAGGTCGCCGGTGATCCCGTGGGTCGACCAGAGCAGTTGGGAGAGCACCTGGAGCGGCATGGGATCCACTCCGTAGTGCCTGACGGACCTCCTCGCGGCCATGACGGTCCAGACCGGCGGACCACCGCTCGGGGTCGGCGCCGGAAGTTTGATCAGCTCGCTCAAGTCTCCTCCCTGGCAGCGCGCACCTGACGACTATACCGCGGCTCCGAGCGGATGC
>WJLY01000036.1 GCA_014728245.1 Candidatus Effluviviaceae Genus IV sp. | reverse complement strand
TTAGGATTCTGCCCTTCGAGGCCATCCAGGTTCCCCCGAGACCGCTTACTTTTTCTGCCGGTTCGGACAGATGTAAGCCGTGCGCCCGTTCACCTTCAGCGTCTTAAGCTCCTCGCCGCAGGCGGAGCATTCGCCTTCCTTGCCCCTGCACGGCGTGATCCACGATCGAGGCATCCTGTCCGGTTGCGCCCGGCATTCTATGGCCTTCCTGAGCACACGCCGCATCTCCCGGTAGAGCTTCGACCGCTCTCCGTCGTCGAGATCCCTCAACTTCCGCTCTGGATGAACGCGTGCGTGGAAGAGAACCTCGTCCGAGTAGATGTTCCCGATCCCCGCTATCACGGCCTGGTTCATGAGTGTCGATTTCGCCATGCCGCGACGGCCGGCGACGTCCTCGTCGAACCTCTCGCGATCCAGTTCGTCCGACAGCGCGTCCGGTCCGAGTCCCTGAGCCTCGACGAAATCCGCAGGGTCGTCCGTGTATGACACGCGCCCCAGCAGCCTCTGGCAGACGTAGGCGAGACGCTCATTTTCCCCGAATCTCAGTACCAGCCGCCAGTGTTCCGGAGCATCCTTGTCCTCAGCGAACTCCAGGTAGCCGGTCATCCCGAAGTGCAGAACCAGCCAGCCACCCGGCGACAGGCGCGCGAACATGTACTTGCCGTGCCGCCTAGTCTCCAAGAGACTAGCTCCGACAAGCTCGTCGGTCAGCCTGCTGCGCGAGACGCCTTCCAGAATGTCGCGTTCACGGCTAACGCTGACCGATCGGACCTCTTTGTGCAGCGCGGTGGCGTCAAGGTACTCCCTGAACACCTGCACGTCAGGTAGCTCCGGCAATCGACTAGCCTCCGAGAGACCACTGGATGAAGATCGGGCGCCCGACGAACCCACTCTTACCGTCACTCAAGCTGAGGCGTCCGGGACATCGAGTCCCCAGGCTGCGGCAGTGACATCCGCGGCGATTGCCGCGACGCTCCCCGGGCCGTCACTCGTGAACAAGCGGCAAGGCTATGCTGAACTTGCTCCCTTCTCCCGGCGCGCTCTTCACCCATATACGGCCGCCGTGCGCCTCCGCCACGAGCCGGCAGAGGACGAGACCGAGCCCGACCGAAAGCGAAGATCCCTCCCGCTCCCCCTCAACCTGCCCGAACTTCTCGAAGATCCGTTCCTGGTGCTCCTCGGATATGCCGCGGCCGGTATCCGCGACCGTGATCGTAATCTCGGATTCGTCTCGTTCAACAGCAAGGTCGATCCGGCCGCCTGCAGGTGTGTGGTTCAGAGCGTTTTCCAGCAGGTTGTCGACCGCCCGCCGGAGCAAGTGCGCGTCGCCCTCGAGGCTCAGCGTCTCCTGCCTGATGTCGATGTCGAACGCCACCGACTCTTCCTCGGCCCTGTGCCGAAACGCCGAAGCCTGATTCCTCAGCACTTTCGTCAGGTCGAACGTGGTGTAGTTGAGCTGGAGCCGCCCCGACTCCCCCCGAGCGAGCGTCAGGAGGTCACCTATCATGTTCTCGACCCGCCGGCAGCTCTTTCGCGCCACCTCGAGAAGCTCGTCGGTCTCCTCGTCACCGAGCGTCTTCTCTTCTGCCTTGGTCCGCAGCGAGCCGAGCGCCATCCCGGCTGCGATCGTCGGGTTCTTAAGGTCGTGAACGAGCATGTCCGTCAGGTCGTCGCGGAGCTCCACCGCCTTCTGGAGCTTCGCCCGCAGGTATCGCTCCATCCGCGCGGTCCTTCGCCAGGCCAGAAAGAGCCCCACCGGTATCAGGATCACAACCGCATGGAACGCTCCCGAGATGACATGTCGCTGGACCGGCTCCGTGCGCAAAGATACGAGGTACAGGAGAACCTGCGCCGCGCCGGCGACGAGCACTGCAACGACCAGAGCGCCGACCCAGCTCCGCCATGAGAGCACGCGGGGCAGGTCTTCCGGCCTGCGCTCCGCCTTTCCGCCCGTCAGCGCACCACGGAGCTCCTGCTGTGGTGAGCCCCGCGTGCGGTAGTCTTCCGTCTTCTCGACGCTCATAGCGTCACCGTTGTTCCCGTTCTTCTCTCTCATCGGTTCGACCGGTGTCCCCTGGTCTCTTCAGATCCGACAGCGCTCTCGTGACTATCTCCGACATCGCCGGGAACACATGCATCGCGCTCATCAAGTCGGCCGCGGTCGACCCCAGGGCCATCGCGTTCGCTACTTCCTGGATCAGGATCGGCGCGTGAGGCCCGATGATATGAAAGCCCAGAATGCGCCCGCTTCCGGCATCGACGAGCGCCTTCGCGAAGCCGTCGCGCGCGAGCATCGCCTCGCCCTTCGTCACGTCCATGTACTCAGCGCGCCCCACAACGTAGTCGCGCTCCCGGTCCCGGACCTCCTTCTCCGTCATGCCCACGGCCGCTATCTGCGGGTCCGTGAATATCGCGTGCGGCACGGCGCTGTAGTCCATTTCCACCTGACTCTCGCCTCTGCTGTTCCGCCAGGCTATCACCGACTCGCGCGACGCCGCATGGGTGAACATCGCCTTCCCGATCGCGTCGCCGAGGGCCCACACGTTCTCCGCCGACGTCTCGAGCCGGTTGTTCGCCGAGACGTACCCGTCATCTGTGGTCTCGACTCCGCCCTTCTCGACTTCGATGAGGTCGGCGTTCGAACGCCTGCCGGCGGCCAAGAAGACAGCCTCTCCGTGGAACTCCATCTCCCCGCCTTCGCCAGCTGTGGCCGTCGCGACGTACCCGTTTCCTTTCCTGCGCACGCGCGAGACCGAGGTGCTCGTGTGCACCTCCATCCTCTCGGACAGCCTCTTCTCAAGAAGCCGCGATACCTCTTCCTCCTCGTTGGGAACGAGAAGCGGATCGCGCTGAATGAGCTTGACGTCGGCGCCCATCGCAGCGAGGAAGTGCGCGTACTCTGTGCCGATGTAGCCGCCCCCGATCATGATCACGCTATCCGGGCATGTCTCCAGACCCAGCACCGTCTCGTTCGTGATGAAATCGACGTCCTCGATACCGTCTATCGGCGGCACGAGCGGTCGAGCGCCGCTCGCGATGAAGACTCTCTCGCCCTTCAAGATCTCATCGTTCACGCGTACCGTACGCTCCGCGACGAAACGGCCCACGCCCTCGTAGAACGTGAGCCCTTCCGCGGCGCTCAGTCCCTCGCGCACGCGGTCCTGCCTTCGCGCGACGCCCTCCCTCATCCGCGACATCACGGACGTGAAGTCGATGTCGGTGACCTCCGCTGTGATCCCCAGCTTGCCGGACGCGCGGATGTCCGTCACACGGTCGGCCACGAAGATGAGCAGCTTCGAAGGCACGCATCCCACGTTCATGCACGTCCCGCCTATCGGGCCCCTGTCGATCAACCCGACGTCGAGACCCTCCGCGAGGGCGCGTTCCGCAACGCTGCCGCCGCTGCCCGAGCCGATCACCAGCACATCATGTTCAACCATGCTTTTACCTCGTCCCATCCCAAGGCCGCGTCCCCCGCGCCTCCGCGGACATCCACATGCATTGCGGCCTGCCTGCGCTCCGCCTCTCTACGCTATCCCCACAAGCTCCAGCTCGATCGTGAGCTCCTTGCCGGCCAGCGGATGATTCGCGTCGAGCTTCACCTTGTCCTGCTCCACGTCGACGACCTTGACCAGCCTGGTCTCGCCGCTGGGATCGCGCGAGCGCAGTATCTGGCCGATCTCGGGATCGAGTCCCTCCGGCAGGTTGATGCGGTCGATCTCGACCACTCTGCCCGAGTTCCATTCCCCAAATGCCTGCTCCGGCTTGACGTGGGCGGTCTTCGTCTCGCCGGGCTGCATACCGACCACTGCCTCCTCGAGTCCCTCGATGACCTCGTTCTCGCCGACGGTGAACTCCGCCGGATCGCCGTCGCGCGACGTGTCGAAGACCGTTCCGTCTTCCAGCTTGCCCGTGTAGTGCACCTTCACCTTGTCGCCGGACTCTACCTTAGCCACTCTACCTCCCTCTGGTTTTCCTTGCTTTGCTGCACCGGACCAACGATCACCTCTGACAAACCCTGCTCCGCCGACCAGCTCTCAGCCCTCCGCAGCCGCGGGGCCGCTCGCCGCACCTCCCATCGAGCGGGAGAATCTGCCGTCCAGGTACCTCTTCACCTCCTCGTCACTCATGTCGTGGAAGTCCCTGTAGTAGGACGCGACCGCAAACGACGGGGACTTCTGTGAGTACAGGCAATGGATGCCATCGAATCGATCCTCCATCGCGTGGAGCGTGCCGGCCGGGCTGCAAGGTACGGCCAGCGTCATCGAGCGCGGCCCCCGGTTCCTTACCATCTTGGCCGCCACCAACACCGTGAATCCCGTGGCCAGGCCGTCGTCGACGATGAGAACGTCGCGGCCCTCGACCTCGGGAGGAGCGTCGGTCCCCACGTACTCGCGAGCTCTTCGCCTGACCTCCTCCATCACGTCGGCCGTAATCCGGTCCGCTTCCTCCCTCGATATGCCAAAGGCAGTCACCACGCTGTCGTTCAGCGATCTCTTCCCGTCGATCGCCACGGCCCCGAAGCCCATCTCTGGGGAGATCGGTATCGGGAGCTTCCGGACGACAAGCGGCACGAGCGGCGCGTCGAGCGAGTCCGCGACCGCGGCGCCCACCGCGATGCCGCCTCTTGGAAGACCCAGAACGGCGGTACTGGCCGCAACCTCGCCGGATATGAACTCGGAGAGAGTCCGCCCCGCATCCTCCCTGTCCTCGAAGACGGGAGCGGGGCCTCCGACTCTGTGCGCCACGTGCAGTATTCCCAAGTTCCCTTCCTTCCTCGCGCCAGCCTGGTCGATCGCTGACAGGATAGCGGGTATCCACCTCCAAGTGGGAGGCTCGAAAGCCCAATCGCCTCACTCGGACACACAGGCTCCTCTTGAGATCGTTCCCCTCAGCCCGCGACCTCCGGGCTCAGAAGCCCCTCGATGATCAGCTCGGTAGCCGAGTCCTCGTCCAGCCCGCGCGACATCAGGGTCTCCAGCTGCTTCGCGTCGACGCTCCCGATCGCCGCCTCGTGCGTCACGTGCGCCTTGGGATGCTTCACCTCTACGATCGGAATCGCCTTCGCCACGGCCTCGTCACGGACGATCTCCTTGCAGTCGACGTGACCCCGCGCCCGCGCCGCCGACGCCACCAGCGTGTTCCTTATGTCGGCGCGTGCCTGCTCGCTCACCGCGATCTTCGTCGTGAGCACGCCCCTGGCCTCTTCTCCCGTGAGGTGCGCCTTCTCGTGGATGTCTATCCTGTCGTCTCCGGCGCCGTTGATCCTCGCCGACATCTCCAGCACGCTCCTGGCCGCGCACTCCGCGTCGTACTCGATCTCGATCCCGCCGGCGCGGCCCTTCAGAAGCTCGAAATCCGTCCTGAAACGAGCACCCTCCTCGAGCACGACCTTCGCCCGAGGCACGACCTTGACGCCTCCGTGCGGCCCGTGTACGTGGCGCTCCAGGTAGATGTACTCCGCGCCCGCCGCGAGACGGATCTGCGCGTCCATCGTATGCAGAACCTCCTTCGCGTTCGGAAACGTGCAGCTCGCCAGCGAGGCGATCCTGGCCTCCCGCTCTATCCTCACGTCCATCACGATCCGTTGTTCTCCCGTCTCCGGCAGCACGCCGAAGCAGAAGCGCACCGGGTGCTCAATCCGGGTGCCTTCGGTCACGACGGTCGTGACCGACAGTGCTCCGTCCTTCTCCTCGGCCTCGACCTCGAGCCCGGGCACCAGATGAAGGCCCAGAACGTCGGTCCCGTGGATCTCGACGTGCGCCACGTCTTCTGACGTCACGCAGGCCTCTCCGATGCTCTCGTAGAGCGCAGTGACAAGATCGCTCCTGCTCATGCGCCACCTCCACCCGTCTCCTCGGGCCTCGAAACCGCGGCCGATCGCTTCCCGGGGGGCTTCTCTGCCGCCTCTGGAGCGCGCGGCTCTCCCGCGGCCGGGT
>WJLY01000285.1 GCA_014728245.1 Candidatus Effluviviaceae Genus IV sp. | reverse complement strand
GCGTACCGCGGCGCGCCGCCTTCGCGCGCCGGGGCAGGGCGCGCCATCCGGGCAGGATTCAGGGAGCAGGACGAATGACCATGGAACTGGAGAGAGTAAGAGAGCTTCTCGAGCGCTTCAGCGGACGGAGGGTCGTCATCCTCGGCGATCTCATGCTCGACAGGTACATCTGGGGTGCCGTCGAGAGGATCTCACCTGAGGCGCCGGTGCCGGTGGTCGACGTGAGCGAGGAGACGATCCGTTTCGGCGGCGCGGCGAATGTGGCCGAAAACGTCGCGGCGCTCGGGGCCTACGCCTCGCTTGTGGGCGTGGTCGGAGACGACCCGAGTGGCGACCAGCTTCTCGGGCTTCTGCGCGACCGGGACGTCGATGTGGAAGGGGTGATTCGCGTGCCGGAGCGCCCCACGACCGTGAAGACGCGGATAATCGCGCACAACCAGCAGGTGGTGCGAGCCGATCACGAGGACGCGAGCGACGTGGAGGGAGAGCCGGCCGAGCGGCTGGTCGACGTCCTCACGGCGGCGATCGAGAACGCCGAGGTCCTGATCGTGTCCGATTACGGGAAGGGTGTGATCACGGTGCCCTCGATCTCCGAGGGCATCCGCGCCGCCAGGACCGGCGGCAAGATCATCTGTGTCGACCCGAAGGAGTCGCACTTCCAGAGCTACGTCGGGGTGACCGCGATCACTCCCAACCAGAAGGAAGCGGGCGGCGCCGTGGGGATGAGGATCACGGACGAGGAATCGCTGGACCGCGCGGGCCGCGAGCTTCTGTCGAGGTTGAAGGCGGAATGCGTCGTCATCACGCGTGGGGAGGAAGGCATGACCCTTTTCATGGCGGACGGCGCGAAGGAGCACCTTCCGACGGTCGCGCGCGAGGTCTACGACGTAACGGGCGCGGGCGATACGGTGGTCAGCGCGCTCGCCGTGGGGCTCGCCGCGGGGGCGTCGATGGTCGAGGCGGCCACGGTGGCGAACCACGCGGCCGGGATGGTCATACGGGAGGTGGGCACCGCTTCCGTCACCCGGGAGATGATCGAGAGGTCGTTCGAGGAGTTCTCAAAGGGGGAGGCCGGTGGGTGAGGTGCTCTCCCGCAGCGAGCTGGCGCGCGTCTGTGAGACCGAACGCGCCCGCGACAGGCGGATCGTCTTCACGAACGGGTGTTTCGATATTCTCCACCGGGGACACGCGTGGTACCTGGAGAAGGCGCGCGCCCTCGGGGATCTGCTGGTCGTCGGCGTCAACTCCGACAGATCGGTGCGGGAGCTCAAGGGCGCCGGGCGGCCGATCGTCCCCGAAGACGACCGCGCCCATCTTCTGGCGGCGCTGGAGTCGGTCGACTACGTCTGCATCTTCGACGAACCCACGCCCTACGAGCTGATCGACGCTCTCAGGCCCGACGTCCTCGTCAAGGGGGCGGGCTACACGCGCGACACGATCGTCGGCGCCGACATCGTGGAGAGTTCGGGAGGCGAGGTCGTGGCGGTCGAGGAGCTTCCCGGCCGTTCTACGAGGTCGATCATCGCCCGGGTCGCGGAGTCCGAAGGAAAGGATTCCTGAGCGAGGCTCGCCGGATGTCGGGGGCGTGCGGTGCATCTCGCGCCGGGCCGCCGGCGGCTTCGCGGGTCATTGTTCTGGACAGCGAATGCCGGCTTTTGTATCATGGACATCTTGGCTGACTCGGAGCCCAGCGGGCTTCGTCTCGGCCTCTTTGATTCAGCGGATCCCCCGTATGGCTGCGCCGCCCTGGACGCCGCCAGGGGGATTCTCTTTGCGCCTGATACTGAAGCGTCACTCAAATGACCAACTGCTCATGAACCGGAGAGCGGGTCGCCACAGGAGGACGGATGCAGCGAAGACGTGTCTTGATCATGGGTGCCGCGGGGAGGGACTTCCACAATTTCAACCTGCTGTTCCGGGGCCGTGAGAAGTACGAGGTCGTGGCGTTCACCGCCACGCAGATACCCGACATCGCCGGCAGGGCCTACCCCGTGGAGCTGGCCGGGGACCTGTATCCCGACGGCATTCCGATTCTGCCGGAAGAGGAGCTTCAAGGAATCATCAGGGAGAAGGACATTCAGGACGTCGTCTTCGCTTACAGCGACGTGCCGCACGAGTACGTGATGCACAAGGCCTCGATCGTGAACGCGGCCGGCGCCAACTTCCTTCTTCCGGGCGCCGCGGAGACGATGATCAAGAGCAGGAAGCCGGTGGTTGCGGTTCTCGCCGTCCGGACGGGCTGCGGAAAGAGCCAGACGACCCGGCGCGTGGCCGAGATCCTGACCGACGCGGGCAAGCGCGTCGTCGTGATCCGCCATCCGATGCCCTACGGCGACCTCCGGGAGCAGGTCTGGCAGCGGTTCGCCGAGTACGAGGACATGGCGAAGCACAAGTGCACGATCGAGGAGATGGAAGAGTACGAGCCGCACATCGCGCGCGGAAACGTCGTCTACGCCGGGGTCGACTACGGGCGCATACTCGAAGAGGCCGAGAAGGAGGCCGACGTCGTCCTGTGGGACGGCGGCAACAACGACGCGTCCTTCTACGTTCCTGACCTCACTATCACGGTCCTGGACCCGCACAGGGCGGGGCACGAGCTCTCGTACTACCCGGGAGAGCAGAACCTCCGCGCGGCCGACGTCGCTCTCATCAACAAGGAGGGCACGGCCGAGGCCGCGGCGATCGACCAGGTCGTCAAGAACGTCGAGGACGCGAACCCGGACGCCGTGGTCATGCACGCCAACTCGCCCGTGACATTCGAGGAGAAGGTCGATCTTGCGGGCAAGCGCGTTCTCGTGATAGAGGACGGGCCCACGCTCACTCACGGCGGCATGAAGATCGGCGCGGGCACCGTGGCCGCCGAAGCGGCCGGCGCCACGCCGGTCGACGCGCGCGAGCACGCCGTGGGTAAGATCAAGGAGATGTACGAGAAGTACCCCGGTATCGGCACGCTCCTCCCGGCGGCCGGCTACAGCGACGAGCAGGTGGCCGATCTCGAGCAGACCGCGAACGCGGTCGATTGCGACTACGTGATCATCGGGACGCCGATCGATCTCCGGAAGGTGATCAAACTCGAGAAGCCCAGCGTGCGCGTGCGTTACGAACTGGAGGTCAAGGGAAGTCCGACTCTCGAGGACGTTCTCAAGGATTTCGTCTAGAGGGGACGCGGATCCCGCGTCGCGGCGCACGGATGGGCGTCGCGCCGGCCCGCCTCCGCTCGCCAGAACAGGAGATCCGCGTTGAAGATCCACGAGTACCAGGCGCGGGGCATCTTCAGGCACCACGGCCTGCCCGTGCCAGACTTCGAGGTCGTCTCCGAACCCGCGGCCGCCCGGCGGGCCGCCGAGCGCTTCGGGGGCAGAGTGGCCGTCAAGGCTCAGGTTCACGTCGGCGGCCGCGGG
This sequence comes from Candidatus Effluviviaceae Genus IV sp., assembly GCA_014728245.1. Classification (GTDB taxonomy): domain Bacteria; phylum Joyebacterota; class Joyebacteria; order Joyebacterales; family Joyebacteraceae; genus WJLY01. The sequence goes on along the minus strand of WJLY01000285.1, from coordinate 11,473 downwards.
AAGGCCGGAGGCGTGAAGATCGCGGATTCCGCCGACGAGGCGCAGGAGGCCGCGGAGGCCATACTGGGTATGGACCTCAAGGGGCTGACCGTGCGGAAGGTCCTGGTGGAGCGCGCAGTCGAGTACACCCACGAGTACTACGTGGGGGTCGTGATCGACCGCGGCCGGAAGAAGCCGGTTCTCATGGTGAGCGACGCCGGAGGTGTCGACATCGAGACCGTCGCCAGGGAGACGCCGGAGAAGATCCACAAGCAGGCCGTCGACCTCGACAGGGGGCTGAAGGCGGAAGAGGCCCTGAGGCTCGCCTCCGCCATCGAGGAGAGGCCGGAGATCGCGCGCCGGATCGCGGAGTGCGTGTCGGGCGTCTTCGAAGCGTTCGTAGAGAGCGATGCCTCGCTCGCGGAGATCAATCCGCTTGTGGCGACCGGGAAGGGTGAGGTCGTGGCGATCGACGCGAAGATACTGCTCGACGACAACGCGCTCTTCAGGCATCCGGACCTGGCAGCGATGCGCGATCCCGACTCGGAGACGGAGCTGGCCAGGAAGGCGAGGGAGATGGGCCTCTCGTACGTCAAGCTGGACGGCGTTGTGGGATGCATCGTGAACGGGGCCGGCCTGGCGATGACGACCATGGACCTAATCAAGAAGCGAGGCGGCGAGCCCGCCAACTTCCTGGACATCGGCGGGAGTTCCGATCCGGCCAAGGTGCTGACGGCTCTCGGTATCATAACGAGCGACGCGAATGTCAGGTCGATACTGGTCAACATCTTCGGGGGCATAACCCGCTGCGACGACGTCGCGCGGGGGCTCCTTCAGGCGTTCGAGAAGATCGAGATCGACGTCCCCGTGGTCGTGAGGCTCACGGGGACGAACGAGGAAGAGGCCCGCGAGTTGCTCGCCGCGAGCGACCTCGCCACGGCCGACTCGATGGACGAGGCGGTCGAGAAGGCGGTCGCCCTGGCGGGGGAGGTGGCGGCATGAGCATCTTCGTCGACGGTGCCACCAGGCTGTGCGTGCAGGGGATCACGGGCCGCGACGGCTCGTTCCACGCTAAGGGCATGCGGGAGTACGGGACCAGGGTCGTCGCCGGGGTGACGCCCGGCAAGGGAGGCGGCGAGGTCGACGGGGTCCCCGTCTACGACAGCGTCGCCGAGGCCGTGGAAAGAACCGGAGCGGACGCCTCGATCACGTTCGTTCCGGCCAGGTTCGCTACCGATGCCGTTCTCGAGGCGGCCGAGGCCGGCGTCCGACTGGTCGTGGCCGTGACGGAGGGCATTCCGACGCTCGACGCGGTCAGGCTCTACCACCGGCTCGACGCGCTCGGGACGCGCATGATAGGCCCGAACTGCCCGGGGATCATCAGCCCAGGGAAGTCCAAGGTCGGCATCATGCCCGGATCGATACACTCGCAGGGCCAGGTGGGGGTCGTCTCGCGGAGCGGGACGCTCACGTACGAGGTCGTAGACCACCTGCGCCAGGCTGGTCTGGGGCAGTCTTCCGTCGTGGGAATCGGCGGCGATCCCATAATCGGGACCAGTTTCATCGATTGCCTCAGCGCGTTCGAGGAGGACGACGAGACCGAGGCGGTAGTGCTCATCGGCGAGATAGGCGGCACCGACGAGGAGGAGGCGGCCCGGTTCGTAGAGGAAGAGATGACGAAGCCGGTCGTCGGCTTCATAGCGGGGCGGTCGGCGCCTCCGGGGAAGAGGATGGGTCACGCGGGCGCCATCATCGCCGGGGGCAAGGGCACGGCCGAGGAAAAGATAGAGGCCCTGACCGCGGCGGGCGTCCCGGTGGCGGAGCGCCCCAGCGACATCCCCGGCCTCGTGGGAAAGGCGCTCGGGAGGTAGGGATGGCGGACGACCGCGAGAGCAGGGCGACAGCGAAGCGCGTCTGGCGCTACCCGGGGCGCGAGGAGCATCCGGACGTCGACATCTTCGTCTACGAGCCGTGGTGCAAGAATTGCGGAATCTGCTCGGAGATCTGCCCGGCCAGGGTCTTCTCGAGCGACGAGACCGGGAAGCCCGTGCTCGAAAACCCTGAGGCGTGCATCGCCTGCTACCTGTGCGAGAAACTCTGTCCCGAGATGGCGATCACGGTCTACAAGGAGCCGGCCGGAAGGCGAGGAACGGCCGATAAGGGCGGCGAAGGCGGGGAGCGAGAGCGTGGCTGACACGACTGCCAGAGTGCTGCAGGGCAACGAGGCGAGCGCGATAGGCGCGCTCGCCGCGGGCGTCGATTTCTTCGCCGGGTACCCGATCACGCCGTCTTCGGAGATCGCGGAGCTTCTGTCGCAGTGCATGCCGCTCATCAACGGGCGGTTCATCCAGATGGAGGACGAGATCGCCTCGATCGCGGCGATCATCGGGGCGTCTCTGGCCGGAGCGACCTCGATGACGGCGACGTCGGGGCCGGGCTTCTCGCTCATGCAGGAGAACATAGGTCTCGCGTGTCTGGCGGAAGTGCCCTGCGTCATCGTGAACGTGATGAGGGCGGGGCCCTCGACCGGTCTTCCGACGCAGGCGGCTCAGGGCGACGTCCAGCAGACGCGCTGGGGCACACACGGCGACCACGCGATCGTCGCCCTCGCGCCTTCCACGGTGCGCGAGTGCTTCGAGCTGACCGTCGAGTGCGTTAACCTGGCGGAGCGCCTGAGGACGCCGACCGTCCTCCTCATGGACGAGGTGATCGGCCACATGCGCGAGAGCGTCGTGCTGCCGTCGGGCGACGAGTACAGGCTGGTCCGCCGCATCGAGCCTCCGACGGGGCTTAGGGACTATTGCCCGTTCGGAGAGTGCGTTCCCGAGGTGGCTGCGCTCGCGGCGTTCGGCGGCGAGTACCGATTCCACGTCACGGGCCTCACGCACGATGCGCACGGGTACCCGACGATGGTGCCCGAGGAGGTCGACTGGAAGATCCGACACATCGTGGGCAAGATCGAGTCGCGGGCCGACCAGCTCGCTTCCAACGAGGAGTTCATGACGGAGGACGCCGACGTTCTCCTCTTCGCCTACGGGTCGACCGCCCGGGTCGCCAAGGCGTCGGTCCGCGCGCTGCGGGAGGCGGGCGTCAAAGCCGGACTCCTGCGCGTCCGCACGATCTGGCCGTTCTCGCAGAAGCGACTGCGTGAGCTCGCGCCCGGCCTGAGACTGGTTGTCGTGCCGGAGATGAACCTCGGGCAGCTAGTGGTAGAGGTCGAGAGAGCGGTCTGCGGAGAGGCGCGGGTTGTTCCGCTGGGGAAGGTGGACGGGCATCTTTTTGAGCCGGGTGACATCACCGAGTTCGTGCTCGAGGAGGTGGGCGCGTGAGCCGGAGCATAGAGAAGGCCAGGGAGTATCTGCGCCCGACAAAGAAGTTCCCGACCGTGTGGTGCCCCGGCTGCGGCCTGGGCATCGTGCAGAGCGCGCTCGTGCGCGCCATATCGAGGGTCGGCGTCGAGAAGAACGCCGTCACCGTCGTGTCCGGCATCGGCTGCACGGGACGGATGCCGGCCTACGTCGACTTCAACACGCTCCACACGACGCACGGCCGGGCACTCGCCTTCTCCACCGGAGTCAAGCTCGCCAGCCCGTCGATGACGGTCATTGCCGTCATGGGGGACGGCGACGCTCTCGCCATCGGAGGGAACCACTTCGTTCACGCCTGCAGGCGGAACATCGACATGACCGCCATCGTCGTCAACAACAGCATCTACGGGATGACGGGCGGGCAGTACTCGCCCACCACACCGCACGGCAAGCGGGGGACCACAGCGCCCTACGGGAACGTCGAGCACGCGTTCGACACGGCGGCGCTGGCGGTCGGCGCCGGCGCCACGTTCGTCGCCAGGACGTCGGTCTACCACGCCCAGGAGGCCGACCGGCTGATCGAGAAGGCGATCCTCCACCGCGGATTCTCGGTGGTCGAGATAATCTCGAACTGTTATACGAGCTACGGCCGGATGAACAAGTACACGTCCGCCGTCGACATGTTGCGCTGGATGAAGGAGAACTCGGTGCCGGTGTCCGCCTGGGACAAGCTCCCGCCCGAGAAGCGGGAGGGCAAGTTCACGCGCGGGGTCATCTCAGAGAAGGAGCTGCCGGAGTTCATCGAGGCCTACGACGAGCAGGGGAGGAGACTCACGCGGACCCCGGCCGCTGTCGAGCGCGTCCGGGACATCCTGACCGCCTACGACGAGAACGCGGATCGGCTCCGCGTAGCCGACGAGCGATCGGGCGAGGCCGAATCCGGGAGGGGGGAGAACAAGACGTGAGAGAACCGGGCGCGGGCAGGTTCGAGATAAGGCTATCCGGTTCAGGCGGCCAGGGTCTGATGCTGGCCGGCAAGCTACTGGCGGAGGCGGCGGTTCACGACGGGAAGAACGCCGTGCAGACGCAGAGCTACGGCCCGGAGGCCAGGGGAGGCAAGAGCAAGACCGACGTGGTGATCTCGGACGGCGAGATCGACTACCCCAAGGCCACGAGCGTAGACGTTCTTCTCTCGATGAGCCAGCCGGCCTGCGACGAGTATCAGGACTCCCTCAGGGACGACGGTGTGCTGATCGTGGACGAGAGGCTTGTGAGTGACGTCGCCCGCGACGACGCAGTACGCATACCCTTCACCGCGCTCGCGATCGAGGAGTGCGGGAGGCAGCTCTTCGCCAACGTCGTGGCGCTCGGGGCGCTCGTCGAGCTGACCGGGGCGGTGAGCTGGGAGAGCCTGCGATCGGCGGTGCTGGCGCGCGTGCCCAGGGGCACCGAGGACGTGAACGAGAAGGCGCTGGCCGTCGGTCGGGAGGCCGCCCGCAAGGTGTCGCGCGGCTAGCGGTCGGAGGACCGGTCGCCCGGGCCTCCGACGTAGCGCCGGGGCCTCCGACGTAGCGCCGGGGCCTGCGACGTACCGCCGGGGCCTGTGACGTAGCGCCGGGGCGGGCATTGCGTGAGACCGGGAGCGGACCACGGCTATCCAGGAGGCCGGAGAGTGGACAGGACCTTTCTCCTCATAAAGCCGAGCGCTGTTTCCGCGGGGAACGTGGGAGGGATCATCTCGTGTCTGGAGGACGCGGGGTTCGCGATCGCGGCGCTCACGATGAAGACGATGAGCCGGGAGGAGGCCGCCCGGTTCTACGACGTCCACGCGGGCAAGGAGTTCTACGAGCCCCTGATGGACTACATGACGTCCGGCCCGACGGTCGGGATGCTGCTCGAGGCCGAAGACGCAATAGCCGCGCTCAGGCGGACCGTCGGCGCGACCGATCCGGCTCAGGCGGCCGAGGGGACGATACGCGCGCGCTACGGTAGGACGGTGAGACAGAACGCGGTCCACGCCTCGGACTCGCCGGAGCGCGTGGAGCACGAGGCGGACATCTACTTCGGGACCGACGGGACGGAAGCTGCGTAGGGACGCGAGGGATGTCGCGTCCGAGCGGCGCGGCTCTCCGTTCAGGGGCGGCCATCGCCCGCAGTTGGAGGAGAGATGGGCAAGACCACGACAACCGACGAGAAGGCCACGGGCCACATCGCCGCGGTCGACGAGGTCGCCGAGCGCGTGGGCACCGGCCGCGGAATGCTGATACCGATTCTGCAGCAGGTTCAGGAGAGGATCGGATACCTGCCGCCGGAGGCCCTCGAGCGCATCGCGGAACACACCGAGGAGTCGGCGGCCGGCGTGTTCGGCGTGGCCAGTTTCTACTCGCAGTTCCGGCTTGAGCCGGTGGGCAGATTCATCATAAAGGTGTGCCACGGGACCGCGTGCCACGTTCAGGGCGCGGTCGCGATCACCGAGGCCATCTGCGACGAGCTGGATGTGGCCGACGGACAGACTACGGCGGACGGCCGGTTCACGGTCGAGTCGGTGGCCTGCCTCGGTTGTTGCAGTCTGGCTCCGGTCATGATGATCCAGGAGGAGACCTTCGGCCGGCTGACGCCGGACAAGGCGAGGAAGATCGTGAGGGAATACGGCGACTGACGGAGGTCGCCCGGATGCTGCTCGGAAACCCCTGCGAGGGCTTCAAATGGCAACGACGGTGGAGGGTACGGAGATAACGGTCGGTCTCTCGAGCTGCGGGATCGCCGCGGGCGCGGGAGACGTGATGAAGGCGCTCGAGCGCGAGGTCGAGAAGCGCGGGCTCGAAGTCAGGCTGAGGCGCACCGGCTGCGTCGGCATGTGCTACCGGGAGCCGGTCGTGGACGTTGAGGTTCCCGGCGCGGGCAAGGTGACGTACGGCGACGTGAAGCCCGAGTGGGTGGGGAAGATCCTGGATCAGCACGTCGTCGGCGGTGAGCCGGTCGACGAGTGGGTCGTGAGAGAGCCCGAGAAGACGCTGCCGGACGACTCCTACTACGACGCGCAGGTCAGGCTGGTCCTGGCGAACGCGGGCACGATCGACCCGGAGTCCGTAGACGAGTACATCTCCCGGGGCGGGTACGACGGGTTGAGGAAGGCGCTCGGGTCGATGAGCCCGGACGACGTGATCGAGGAGATCAAGTCCTCCGGGCTCCGCGGCCGGGGCGGCGCGGGTTTTCCGACCGGCGTCAAGTGGGAGCTCGCTAAGAAGCAGGAGGCGACGCCGAAGTACATGATCGTGAACGCCGACGAGGGCGACCCCGGGGCATTCATGGACAGGAGCATCCTCGAAGGCGACCCGCACGCGGTGCTCGAGGGGCTCGTGATCGGCGCGTACGCGGTCGGCGCCTCCGAGGGCTACTTCTATGTGAGGGCCGAATACCCACTGGCCGTCCGCAGGCTCAAGATAGCGATAGCCGACGCTAAGGAACGCGGCTTCTTGGGAGAGGACATCCTGGGCTCGGATTTCAGCTTCGACGTGCACATCAAGGAGGGCGCCGGCGCCTTCGTCTGCGGTGAGGAGACCGCGCTCATCGCGTCGATCGAGGGCAAGCGCGGCATGCCGCGCCTGAGGCCTCCGTACCCCGCGGCCGAGGGGCTCTGGGGCAAGCCGACGAACAACAACAACGTCGAGACCTACGCCAACGTGCCCTGGATCATCCGCGAGGGAGCCGGGGCATACGCCTCGCACGGCACGGAGACAAGCAAGGGCACCAAGGTCTTCGCGCTCGCGGGCAAGATCAAGCGCGGGGGGCTCGTCGAGGTCCCCATGGGCACTACGCTCCGCGAGGTGATCTTCGACATCGGCGGCGGCGTGCCCGAGGACAGGTCGTTCAAGGCCGTCCAGCTCGGGGGCCCCTCGGGCGGCTGCATCCCGGCCGAGTACATAGATCTCGAGGTTGACTATGAGTCGGTGACGAAGACAGGGGCCATCATGGGGTCGGGCGGCATGGTCGTGATGGACGACTCGACGTGCATGGTCGACATCGCGCGCTTCTTCCTGAACTTCACGCAGGACGAGAGCTGCGGCAAGTGCACGTTCTGCCGCGTAGGGACGAAGCGGATGCTCGAGGTCCTGGAGCGCATCTGCGGGGGCGAGGGGCGCGAGGGCGATATCGAGCTCTTGGAGGAGCTGGGCGAGAAGATCGTCAGCTCGTCGCTCTGCGGGCTCGGGCAGACGGCGCCTAACCCGGTGCTAACGACCCTCAAGTACTTCCGGGACGAGTACGAGGCGCACATAAGAGAGAAGCGCTGCCCCGCCGGCGTCTGCAAGGCGCTCATCACCTACGAGATAGACCCGGAGAAGTGCACGGGCTGCACGCTCTGCGCGCGCGTCTGTCCCACGGGAGCGGCCTCGGGCGAGAAGAAGCAGCCTCACACGATAGATCAGGAGCTCTGCACGAAGTGCGACGCCTGCAGACGCGCCTGCAAGTTCGACGCGGTGGTCGTTCGCTAGCGCGGCCCGGGCCCGCGGCCCGGAGGTCCTGCGACAACGGTATCCCAGAAGAGGGACAAAGTGCCTGACACGAAGATCACGCTGAACGGGAAGGAAGTCGAGGTCCCCTCCGGTCTCACGATCCTCGAGGCCGCGAGGCGGGAGGGCGTGGAGATACCGACGCTCTGCCACGACGACAAGCTCGAGCCGTACGCGTCCTGCTGGCTGTGCGCGGTCAAGATCGAGGGGCTGAACCGCTACGTCCCGTCGTGCGGGACGACGGTCGCGCCCGGCATGAAGGTCTGGACCGACACCGAGGACGTCCGGGCCGTGCGCAGGATGGCGCTCGAACTGCTTCTCTCGAACCACCGCGGCGACTGCGTAGCGCCGTGCAAGGCCACGTGTCCCGCGGGCGTCGACGTGCAGGGCTACATAGCGCTCATCGCGGACCGCAAGTACAGCGAGGCGACGGCGCTGGTCAAGGAGGTGAACCCGTTTCCTCTCGCGATCGGCCGCGTCTGCACCCGGCCGTGCGAGGCCGAGTGCAGAAGGAACGCTATCGACGGGCCCGTGGCGATCGACTACCTGAAGCGCTTCGCCGCCGACCGGGACGCGGAAAGATCCGATCCGTGGTGCCCCGCTGTCGCGCCCTCGACAGGGAAGAAGGTGGCGCTCGTTGGCGCGGGCCCGGCCAGCATGACCGCGGCCTTCTACCTGCGGCAGATGGGGCACGAGTGCGTCGTCTTCGAGGCGCTGCCCAAAGCGGGAGGCATGCTCCGCTACGGAATCCCCGAGTACCGTCTCCCGAAGGCCACGCTCGACACGGAGATCGATCTCATCACGCGCACCGGGATAGACGTCGAGTACGGGCAGGCGCTCGGCTGCGACTTCACGCTCGCCGACCTCTTCGGCAAGGGCTTCGACGCGGTATTCCTTGGGCTCGGCGCGATGGGAAGCCGATCGATGCGCGCGCCCGGCGAGGACCTCGCCGGCGTCTGGGCCGGGACCGAGTTTCTGAAGAAGATGGGGCTCGGGGAGGCGGTCGAGATCGGTAAGAAGGTCGCCGTCATAGGCGGCGGCAACACCGCGGTCGACGCGGCGCGGACGGCCCTCAGGCTCGGCGCTGACAAGGTCACCATAGTCTACCGCAGATCGCGCGAGGAGATGCCCGCGTGGGACGTGGAGGTCGAGGCCGCTCTCGAGGAGGGCGTCGAGATGCACTTCCTCGCGTCGCCGACCAGGATCGAGGGCGAGGGGTGCTGCCAGCGGATGGAGTACATCGAGATGGAGCTGGGCGAGCCCGACGACTCGGGTCGCCGTCGCCCCGTTCCGATCGAAGGTTCCGAAAAGACGATCGAGGTCGACAACGTCATCGCGGCGATCGGGCAGGTGCCGGCGCTCGACTGCATCCACGAGACCGCCTCGGCCGACGAGAAGTCACTCGAGGCGAAGCTCGAGCTGACCCGCTGGGGCACGATCGTGGCCGACGAGGCCACGGGCGCCACGACGGTCGAGCGCGTCTTCGCGGGAGGCGACGTCGTTCGGGGCGCCGCCACGGCCATCGAGGCGATCGCCGACGGCGGCAAGGCCGCGCGCGCCATCGGAAGGCTCCTCGCGGGAGAAGACGTCGACGCGGTGGAGCCGTTCTTCAACATCACCAAGGAGCGCTGGGACGCGTTCCCCGAGGAGGAGCTTGAGGACCACGAGCGCCGGGAGCGCGTCGAGATGTCCGAGCTTCCCGTCAGGGAGCGCGTCACGAGCTTCGATGAGGTCGAACTGGGGCTTTCGGAGGAACAGGCGCTCGAGGAGAGCAAGCGCTGCCTCGAGTGCGGCTGCATATCCGCCTTCGAGTGCAGGCTCAGGCAGTACTCGGCGGAGTACGGCGCGGAGGCGGGCTGCTTCGGCGGCGAGGTCGTGAGCGACCCTCCGGACGAGCGGCACCCGTTCATTCGGCTCGAGCCCGAGAAGTGCATCCTCTGCGCGCGGTGCATCCGCGTCTGCGACGAGGTGGAGGGCGCGAGGGCGCTGGGGCTCTTTCGCCGCGGCTTCGACGCGCAGATGAAGCCGGCGCTCGACCGGGCGCTCGCTGAGACGACATGCGAGGCGTGCGGCCAGTGCGTGGCGTCCTGCCCGACCGCCGCCATATCGCTCCACACCGAGCTTCCGAAGCCTGGACCGTGGGACCTTGAAGCGATCGATTCGACGTGCACATTCTGCGGAACCGGGTGCTCGATAGCGCTCGAGGTCCGCGCCGACGAGCTCGTGAAGGTCTGCCCCGGCGGAGGCGAGACCGGCGGCGGCAACCTATGCGTGCGCGGCAGGTTCGGGCTCACGACTGCGCTCGCCGAAGAGCCGCTCGGGCCGGAGATCATGTTGGCTGGAGTGAAGGCGGGAGAGAAAAAGGCCGCGGCTACTCTCGAAGAGGCGGTGGCGGCCGCCGCCGAAGGCCTCAAGCCGCACATCGGCGACGGCACGGCCGCGGTCCTGGGAGGCGCGCGCCTCACGAACGAGGAGGCCTATCTCCTCCAGCGCGTAGGGCGCGTGGAGCTGGGTACTCCGTATGTCGGCTCGCTCGGTCTCGAGCGGGAGCGCGCCGTTCTCGGTGCGATGCGCCGCGCGTTCGGGCGCGAGGCGTCGACCGCGACCTACGACGATCTGAGAGTGGCGGACGTCATTCTCGTGTTCGATTCCGACATCGCCGAGGAGCAGACCGTCGCCGGCCTCGAGGTCAGGAAGGCCGTGAGGCGGGGCGCGAGGCTCATCGTCGTGGCGCCCGAGAAAACGCGGATGGCGGCTCTCGCCGACACGTGGATATCGGTCTCGCGGTCAGACTACGGCCGCGTGATGGGGGAGATGCTGGAGGTGCTGGCCCCGGGCGGAAAGGTCCCCGAGGGGCTGCCTTACGAGATAGAAGGGCTCGAGGAGCTTCGCGCGTCGCTCACCGCGACGGCCGCGGCGGGCGCCGAATCGAACCCGGGAGAGCAGTGCACCGAGGCGGCGCGCGCGTTCGCCGGGGCCTCGAAGGGCGTGCTCGTCGCGAATGCGATGTCGTTCGATGCGCAGACGGCCGGCCGCGACCCGTCGCTGGCCGTCGCTCTGGCCGCCGTGGCCGGGAAGGCCAGGGGGCCCGCCGGAGGCATTCTCCTCCTCAGAATGCGCGCGAACGGTCAGGGTCTGACGGACGCCGGCCTCTCCCCGGACCTTCTACCGGGACAGGCCGACGCGCGCGACGATGCCGCCAGGAAGGCGCTGGGCCGGCTCTACGGCCGGGATGTCCCGTCGCCGCCCGATGAGAGCCTCTGGGACGCCATCGCTTCCGGTAGGGTCAGGGCCGCGCTCATCGTGGGCGAGGACCCGGTGGGCGGATCGAGCGACCCCGAGGCGACGGCGGAAGCGCTCAAGAAGCTTGACTTCCTCGTCGTCGCGGACTCGCTCCCGACCGCCACGTCGGAGCTTGCCGACGTCGTGCTGCCCCTCAACGTCTCCGCGTGCGAGAGCGGCTCGTTCACGAACAGCGAGTCGAGAGTGCAGCAGGTGGTGGGTGCGCTTACGCCCCGCTCGGGCGTCTCCAATCTGGAGCTCATCTCGGGCCTGGCCGGCGCCCTGGGCGGCGAGGTCGGCGCGACCGAGCCCGCGAAGGTCCGTGAGGAGCTCGAGAAGGCCTCTTCGTCCGTGGCCATCGAGGAAGGCGAGCCCCCATCGTCCGCCGGGGCG
>WJLY01000284.1 GCA_014728245.1 Candidatus Effluviviaceae Genus IV sp. | reverse complement strand
TCTACGGGCGTCTCACACTCCCCGCACCCGCCGTCGCCATAGGCGCCTATCTGAACGCCCCATGAGTTGTTGCCCGGAAGCGCCCAAGAGTTCGAGCACAGCGTGAAGTCGGTCGACAGCATGCCGCAGAATCTGGGGTCGCAGTTCAGAGTGTCGGACACCGTGCCGTGGCAGCCATCCCCGCCGTCGTTCCCGTACACGATACACCTGGTGATCGTCGGGTCCTGGTCCTCGTTCCAGCCGAACACCGGCGGTCCTGACCGGGTGAACGCGAGGATGCAGTTCTCGATCGTGGGGTCCGAGTCCTGTGTCAGCATTATGTGGCCCGCATTCGCGCCCCTGTTCATCACGAATGTACAGCCGGTGATCTGGGGCGACGCGTTGAGCAGATACAACCCGCCGCCGTCGTGATCCGTGCAGTTGTTGTTGTAGAAGACGCAGTCGGTGATCGCGAACCGAGAGCCAGGGTTCTCGAAGTAGGCGCCTCCCGCCCTGTCGTAGCTGGTGTTCGACATGAAGCTAACGCGGGTGAGGGTCGGCGCCGAATTCAGCAACGCCAGAAGCCCGGCGCCGTTGCTCGCCTGGCAGGCGGAGATGGTCACGTCGGTGATGACGGGAGACGCCTCGTCGTAGCACTGTATGCCGCCCCCGCCGTTGCTCATATACGTGGCGGTGCACGCCGTGATGATGCAGTCGCGGATCGTCGGCGAAGCGCCATTGCAGAAGAATCCGCCGCCGTAGTCGTGGGTCCCGTTCATGATCGTGAACCCCTCGATCACGGTATCGAAACCTGTCGATGGACCGAGGTTGAAGATCCGGTCGGCGTTGTCCGCGTTTATCGTAGTCGCGCGGCGCCCCGCGCTCGACATGAGCGTGACTCCCTTGCCGTCGAAGTGCAGGTTCCTGTTGTTCGGTCCGAAGTAGCCACCGGGAAGGACCATGACGGTGTCGCCCTCAGCGGCCGCGTTGATGCCTTCCTGTATCGTCTCGTAGTCGCCTGTGCCCTGGCAGTCGACGGTGATGGTGTCGGCGTACGAGACCGAAACAGCGGCGAGCATCAGCGTGCATGCGAGCAGCGCAGCGGAGACGGCGAGCAGTCGAGTCATTGCGAGCCTCCTGCCGGATGGACTGGGAACGGGCCTCTTGGTTTTTGAGCTGCGTTCAGTACGACTCGACCATATACTAATCAGGAAGGAATAACGAGTGCGATTCGTAGGCCCCAGACGCCCTGACATGGCCCTGGGCGCAGCGGGATAGCTGCCGGCTTCCCTGCGACCGTCCCGCCAGTCCGCGGGCGCGACTGTCGGCGATACGAGGCAACAGGCCCGGGGCCGCTGTCGTCGAGGCTATTCCTCCAGGCGCGCGATCAGCTCCTGGATCTTCCTGTACACGGGCTCGCCCGCCATGTCGTAGTTAGTCATCACCGCCGCGATGTAGCCGGAGTCGACGAAGATGTCGAGGTTTGCGCTGATCCCGGTGAACCCTCCCCCGTGCCCCACTACCTTGCCGGCCGCCAGGCGCTTGACGCCGAACCCGTACCCGTAGCCGAACTGGCGCTCGGGGTCGAAGTGGTCGGTCCACATCGCCTCCAGCGTCTGGGGCGAGACGAGCTTCCCGCTCTGCAGCGCGCGGGCGAACCTGTGGAGATCGCGCACCGTCGAGAACCCGCCGCCGGCCGGGCCGCCCCGTATCGTGTGCTCGAAGTAGTTATTCTTCCAGCCGGTCGCACAATCGTCCGCCCGCCAGTATCCGATGGCCAGGTTCTCGACCGCGCAGTCCATGTCGTAGCAGTCGGTGTCGTCCATCCCGGCGGGCGCGTAGACGTTCTCACGGATGTGGTCGAAGTAGTCCTCGCCCGTAGCGCTCTCGATCACGACGCCCAGAAGAAGCATGCCCGTGTTGCTGTACATCCAGTCGGTCCCGGGCTCGAACGCGAGCGTGTCGCCCCGGACCAGCTCCCTGTAGTCGTCGACCTGGCGCCATCTGAGACGCGAGCCCTCCATGAAGGTCTCGTTGAAGTAGCTCCCGAGCCCCGAGGTGTGCGACAGTAGATGCTCGATCCTGACCCTGTCCGTGATCTCGCGCGGTAGCCACGACTCGTCTACGTACTCGCTGATGGGGTCGTCGAGCGAGACCACGCCCTCTTCAACGAGCCTCATCACGGCCACAGACGTGAACATCTTGTTCATCGAACCCAGGTTGAACCTGGTGTCCGCTCTTACCGGCGCGTGGAACCGCTTCTCCGCCTCGCCGCAGTACAGTTCGAGAAGCACGTCGTCGCCCTTCGCAAGCAGGACGGTACCCGAAAAGAGATCGCGCTCGCACAGCTGACCGACGAACGCGCGGATCTCCTCCACGGCTTCCGCCTCGGTCAGCGGGCCGGGAGCTTCCACGTCAGACGGCACGCGCGCCGGGCTGATTGTGAAGCCCCGCAGGCGGCCGTCGGGCTTCCCTCCCTCGCCGTAGTAGAAGACGAACGCCTTCCATGCGCCGTAATTCTCGTCCCGGAAGACGACGACCGTCTGGTCCTCTCTCGGCGGATCGTAGACCCGCACGCTGTGGAAACCGATGCCGCCCGCGCCCTCGGCGAAACCCCGGAAGAACTCCACGAACGCCTCTTTGGGAAATTCCGACTTGAACTGGTCGTTCAGGCTTGTCTCGTAGAACCGCTCGACAGTCTCGACGTCGCCCTCGTTCGCGGCGTCGAACAGCATCTGCATCCGCGCGCCCTCGAGTCCGGTCGGGAACTCGGGTATGTCGGTATAGGCCTGCTCGCCTGGCGCCTGCGCGTGCGCGGCGGCCGCGAGCGTCAGGCAGAAAAGCAGGGCACACATTCGCACAAGCCGCATGCAATCCTCCTCCGGTCAGCTGGTCGCTGTCCACCTTCCGTTCTACGCTTCGTCCAACCGCTTCTGTCTCTATTGGACACACGAGCAGCGTCTGTGGTGGCAATCTCAATCGGACGCAACGGAGCTTCAGTAGCACGATGGTCGATCGAACTGTGGCAGTCGGGCGAGGCTCAAGGGAGCCCGCGTTTGGAGGCTCGCCGTCACTTATGACTGGCCCACTCGGTTGCGTCGTGTTAGCTTCTTTCCTGTCGACGCCCTAGCGGGCCGGTTGCGCAC
>WJLY01000283.1 GCA_014728245.1 Candidatus Effluviviaceae Genus IV sp. | reverse complement strand
TACTATCAGGCAGCCGACGCGTTCGTCCTGCCGACGACCGCCATGGAGGGTTTCGGGAGCTCGACCGTCGAGGCGCTCTCGGTGAACCTGCCGGTGATCGGGACGCCGGCGGGCGCGACGCCCGAGATCCTCGAGGCGATCGACCCGCGGCTCCTCACGAACGACGCCTCCGCGGAGGGTATAGCGGACGGCATCATGCGATGGCTCGAGTGGCGGTCGGAAGACCCCGATCCCTCGCGCTACCGCCGCGAAGTGCTCGAGAAGTACGCGTGGCCGCGCGTCGTGGAAGGCGTCGAGGACTACTACGGGGAAGTGCTGAGCCGCTTCAGGGAGGGCGGCCGTCCCGCGGCATGAGTCTTGCTCCGTTTTGGGGTCTCGGGGCGGCCGGGCTTCCAGGGGGGACGCCGGACGCCCGATCCGAGGCATGCCGCGCGCCGCGCCTTCCGCGACCGGGCGCGAAGCGCGGCCACCGGGTTTCCACAAAGGAACAACGATGAGGCAGTTGACGCACAAGCTCAAGGACGGCTCGCTCGACGTTCTCGAGGTGCCCGAGCCTCTGCTGGAGGCGGGACAGGTCCTCGTCCGCAACCACTTCTCGGTGATCAGCGGCGGGACCGAGGGCAGCACGGTGAGCACGGCGCGGAAGAGCTATGTCGGAAAAGCGAAGGAGCGACCCCAGCAGTTCAAGCAGGTCGTCGACTCGCTGAGAACGAAGGGGCCCGTGCAGACCTACCGGGCCGTGATGAAGAAGCTGGACGCCCACTCTCCACTCGGCTACAGCTCGGCGGGCGAGGTCGTCGAGGTGGGCCCGGGCGTCAACGAGTTCGCGCCCGGCGACCTGGTGGCGTGCGCGGGGGCGGGGTACGCGAACCACGCGGAGTTCGTCGCCGTCCCCGTCAACCTTTGCGTGAAGCTGCCGGAGGGCGCGAGGCTCGAACGTGCCGCGTACAACACGGTCGGCGCCATCGCGATGCAGGGTGTCCGGCAGGCCGAGCTCAACCTGGGCGAGAGCTGTGTAGTCATCGGCCTCGGGCTCATCGGACAGCTGGCCTGCCTGCTCCTGCGCGCGTCCGGCGTCAGGGTAATCGGCGTCGACATCGACGAGGGGGTCCTCGGTATCGCGCGCGAGCACTGCGTCGAAGCGGCGTTCCTCGCGAGCGACCCGCTGCTGGCGGACGCGGTCAACGAGGCCACCGACGGCATAGGGGCGGACGCCGTCGTCATCGCGGCCGCCAGCAAGAGCGAGGGGCCCGTCAACCTTGCGGGCTCGCTCATAAGGAAGAGGGGCAAGGTAGTCATTCTGGGCAGGGTCCCGACCGACTACGATTTCGAGTGCTACTACAAGAAGGAGCTGGATCTCCGGATGTCCTGCTCGTACGGGCCGGGGCGGTACGACCCGGACTACGAGGAGGGCGGCTGCGACTACCCTGCGAGCTACGTGCGCTGGACCGAGAAGCGGAACATGGTCGCCTTCCAGGAACTTCTGCACTCCTCGAAGGTCGACCTCGACTACCTCACGACGCACACGTTCGATCTCGACGAAGCGCCCCGGGCGTACGACCTCATCCTTAAGGACGACGAGCCGCATCTCGGCATCGTCATCCGCTACGATACCGGGACGCCCCTCGAGCGTGAGAGGGTCGTCGTCCGGACCGAGCCCGTCGAGGGGAAGATAGGCGTGGCGTTCATCGGGGCCGGAAGCTACGCGATGGGGAGCCTGCTTCCGAACGTCAAGGGCGATGACGTCGCTCTCAGGACCGTCATGACTGCGCACGGCACGAGTTCCCGTTCGGTCGCGGACCGATACGGATTCGAGAGCTGCACGTCGGAGCCCGACGACATCTGGAAGAGCGAGTCGGTGAACACCGTCTTCGTGACCACGCGGCACGACACGCACGCCCGTTACGTTCTCGAGGCGCTTCGCTCAGGGAAGAACGTCTTCGTGGAAAAGCCCCTGACGCTGACGGCCGAGGAGCTCGAGGAGGTCTCGGGTCTCTACCGGGAGCTGGCCGCGAGGGGAGAGGCCCCTGCGCTCATGGTCGGGTTCAACAGGCGGTTCTCGCCGCTCACGGCGGCGCTCAAGGAGCGTTTCCGAGAGGGCCCGATGGCGATGGTCTACCGCGTGAACGCGGGAGCGATGGACAAGGACCACTGGATGCAGATGCCCGACGTAGGAGGCGGACGCATCATTGGTGAGGCCTGCCACTTCATAGACTACCTCACGTTCCTGAACGGCTCGCTGCCGGTGGAAGTCTCGGCCTCCGTCATGGAGGAGCCGGACCACCTCGAGGACACGGTCAACATGAGCCTCCGCTTCGCGAACGGCTCGATCGGCGTGGTCTCGTATCTGGCCAACGGGTCGAGCGCCCTCCCGAAGGAGTACGTCGAGGTTCACCGGGGAGGGCAGAGCGGCGTGTTGTCGGACTACAAGGAACTCCAGCTGTTCTCGCGCGGGAAGCCCAGGAGAGAGCGCCTGGTCTCGCAGAACAAGGGCCAGCCGGAGATGATGAAGGCGTTCCTCGATTCGCTCCGAGAGGGAGGAGCGGCTCCCATACCGTTCGACGAGATCCACGCCGTGATGCTGGCGACCTTCAGGGCCGTCGAGTCGTTCCGCGCGAGGCGGACGATCCGCGTCACGGACTAGCGCCGGGGGGACCAGTGCTCAAGGTGTTGCTCACGCGTCCCCCGCTTCCCGCGGTGAGCGGGGTATCCGCCTTCTACAGAGCGGTCGAGCCGCACATATCGCTTCAGGCGGAGGTCGTGCCCGTCGACATAGGCTCGCTCACCTCGCGCTCGATACACTTCCTCGGCGACCAGATGAAGTACAGGGAGACGCTCGCAGGCAGCTCGGTCGACCTCGTCCACCTGAACCCCTCTCTCACGTCACGAAGCATAATGCGCGACGGGTTCTTCATCTCGGCCGCGAAGCGAGCGGGGCTTCCCGTCCTCGTTCACATACACGGCTGGGAGCACCACACGGCCGACCGCATCGAGAGCGGGCCACTCGGCGCCTTCTTCCGCAGGACGCTCGGCCGCGGCGACGCGTTCGTCGTCCTGGCGGACGAGTTCGGGGAGAGGCTGCGCTCCTGGGGCGTCGCGGGCCCCGTGCATCACGGGACGACGGCGGTCGACGAGGGCCTCCTGGAGGGATTCGACATCGAGGAACGTCAGACCCGGTACTCGCCGTCGGAGAGACTGCGGGTCCTCTTCCTGGCGCGCGTGGAGAAGGAGAAGGGCATCTACGAGACGGTCGACGCCTGCGCGCGTCTGGTCGACGAGGGGCTGCCTTTGCGCCTCACGGTCGCCGGTGAAGGTTCGGAGCTTCCGAACGTCAGAACCGTGGCCGGGGAGAAGCTGGGCGACCGCGTCTCGTTCGAGGGCTTCATCCTGGGCGAGCGCAAGGCCCGGGCGCTGAGGGAGAACGACCTCTACGTCCTGCCGACCTACCATGCCGAGGGCATGCCAGCGTCGGTCCTCGAGGCCATGGCGTTGGGGCTTCCGGTGATCACGAGGCCGATGGGCGGCATCAAGGACTTCTTCCTCGACGGGGAGCATGGGTTCCTGATGGAGGAGGTCGACGCGGGCGTCGTGGCCTCGCGCATACGCGAGCTTGCGTCGAACGAGGAGTTGTGGCGCAGGATGAGCCGGACGGCCCACGAGTACGCGACGAGGAGGTTCCTGGGCTCCAGGGTGGCCGATCATCTTGTAGGGATCTACCGCGAGATCACCGGAGGTGAAGCGTGAGAGCGTTGAGGTCTGTTGTTCAGTTCCTCTTTCTTGGAGGGACGGTGGCATTGCTCCTCAGGGGCCTGGCCGGCGTGACCACGAACACCTGCGAGTCGTACTGCCCGTTCGGCGGTCTCGTCGCGATCTTCCCGCTCGCGAAGCACGGGGGCTACGCGTGCGCTCTCACGGAGCTGAATGTCGCCCTCTTCGTGTCGCTGGTGGGTCTAGCGCTTCTGTCGAAGAAGTCCTTCTGCTCGTGGATCTGTCCTCTGGGGACGGTGCAGGAGTGGATAGGGCGCGGCGGGCGGAAGCTCTTCGGCCGGGCCTGTCGCGATGGCGGCGGGGGTACGGCGAAGAGGGTCTACCGGCGCGTGCCGCGCAAGGCAGACCGCTGGCTCGTGCTCGTGCGGTACGCGGTGCTCATTGCCATACCGGTCCTGACCTACACCGTCTGGCAGTACGACCTCGGGTTCCGCAAGTACGACCCGTTCTACATCCTCTTCACGTGGGGCGGCCACGAGACGGCGGCGTTCTCCTTCTACGTCGTGATCGGCGTCCTGGCGGCGGCGTTCTTTCTCCCGTTCGCCTGGTGCCGCTACCTCTGTCCGCTCGGCGCCGCGATGGACCCGCTCTCGCGGGCCGGGGGCCTGAGGTTGCGAAGGAACACAGAGACGTGCACCGACTGCGGGGCGTGCGACGCCGCTTGCCCGCACGCGATCCCCGTTTCGTCGTACAACGAAGTGACGGCGCACAACTGCACGAACTGCATGGAGTGCGCCGAGGCGTGCCCCGAGAAGGGAACCCTCGAACTCTCGTGGTTCGGGAAGTGAGGACTCAAGAGCAATGGAGAAGGTCTGGCTCATACCGGCCGCCATCGTCGCTCTCATCCTCGTGGCCTTTGCCACGGTCGACGCCTACCGGGTGCCGACGGCGGAGATCGCGTTCGTCGAGGAGCGACCGGACGACGTCGAGGCCGCGACGCTCACGATCGAGGGCGTCAAGTGCCGCGGAACGTCCATACTGTGCGCTCAGCAGATCGAGGAGATCCCGGGCGTGGTCAGTATGACCGCGTACACGCGCACGCGGACCGTGATCATCGAGTACGATCCGACGCGAACCGACCTCGATACCATCAAGTCGGCCATCTGCCGGCCGGTCGAGTACGACGGCCGCCACTACCAGGTCTTCAGTATCTCCGAGTAGCGGCCGGTCGAGTACGACGGCCGTCACTACGAGGTCTTCAGGGT